>JABJAG010000219.1 GCA_018666195.1 Alphaproteobacteria bacterium | reverse complement strand
GCAGCATCCCTGATGAATACGGTCATCACGTCGCGGGGTACCTGTTTGGCATGCGCGAGCACCAGCAGACCAGCGGCACCGGCGATGAGGATGGCGATCACCGCCGCTGAGCGCAGCCCACCAAACACATCCCAGCCGCGCAGTCGCATCTGAAGACGATGGACAGTTCCGGCCATTTCGCGCGACATCGGCTCGGGGGCTTCAAGCAGCGCCAGCAATTGCAGATTGGCGTTCTGGTCACGCCAGCATGCGACAGTGTCCTGAAGGTCGGGGTTACGGGCCAGCGCAGCTTCAACGGCTTTGCGCCGGGACGGACTGAGCAGGACATCCACATAGGCGTGCAGCAACCGTTCTGGCAGAATCGCTGTCACATTGTGGGCCCATCGCCTCATTGCACCCGATGTTCCCGTATCTCGACAATATCGCCGGCAACATGGTTGCGCAGGCTCTTCCGGGCCCGGGACAACCGGGACATCACGGTTCCCACCGGGCAATTGGTGATTTCCGCGGCCTCGTCATAGGTAAACCCCGAAAGCCCGACCAACAGCACAACCTCGCGCTGATTGTCGGACAACCCGGCCAGACCGTCACGCAGGTCGCGCAGTTCCACGCTGTGGCTCTGGGATTCCGGCTGGATCAGAGCGGGCACGTTCATGGCGCTGTCGATCGGCACGACCGTGCCCCGGCGTTGGTTCTTGCGCATCCCGTCGATAAACAGGTTGTGGAGCATCGAGAACAGATAGCGGCGCAGGTTCGAGACCTGGGCAATGGCAGGCCATTTCTCCAGCGCGCGCACAAGGCAGTCCTGGACGAGATCGTCTGCTTCGACGGGGTTGCGCATGAGCAAACGCGCGTAGCGTCGCAATCCGTCAATTTCCTTTTCCAAATCACCTTTGTGATGCGCCATGTTTCCACCTCTGTTCGATCCCCTGCGCGGGTTGCGGCAGGTGAGCAAACGTCCCATGGCGATGTGCGGTTGCGGTGTGTCAAAGCCGTGTCATCTTTGGTCTTCGAGGGGTTAAAACATGAGAATGAAGGAGGTCTGCGATGCCCGGTGGTCGGAGCTCGGGGGCGAGCATTGGGGTCCCAACCACCGGGGTCGCAACTGGCGTCTGTCTGGTCGCCAGCACGCGTGTTTCGCAGGGCCTCACGGTCCTGCGAAATCTATGGCATCAGTTGATGCGTATTCTCGAGGGGGTACGCAGGTCCCTGGCAACCTGGTCGAGGATCTTTTGCGCCTCTTCAGGTTCGCCCTGCTGACAGAACACCGAAGCCTCATTCACCTGGGCACGCATGTTGGCGTCCACGGTCGGCTTTTTGGCAAGGTCCGCGCGCACCTGTTGCAGCTGCTCGCCACACGGGTCTCCGGAATGGCGTGCGCCGGTGCTTTCGGCCGCGATCACGGGCATACCCGCGAACAGCAACCCCAGACCGGCAATCGTTGAAAGAACCCGGTGACCGGATTTTCTACGTCTCATCGTGCTTCTCCGTCTTGTGGGAACTGACCGACAGCCTCAGTGCTATCGACCTTGTCCCCTAGACGAAGGCGATTGGAATTTATTCCTGCAGATGGTGGTTTTGGCTAGGCGGCCCGAATGATCAGGGTCGCACCATCGGTGCCCGTGACTTCAACCGCCAGACCGGCTTCCAGCGGCGCGTTGTCTTCCGCACTGACCTGCCACCATGTGTCGTCGATTTGAACCCGGCCACGGCCCCCTACAAGCGGCTCATCCAGGGTCAGCTGACGACCCACATAACTCCGTCCGCGCGTGTTGAGCATCGGGTGGTCGGTCTTGGTCGGGTGTTTACGTTGCCAGACCTGCCAGCCAATCGATGTGGCCACAGCCAGCACGGCGAACAGCAGCATCTGGTAACGCCAGTCAAACAGCGGGTCGATCAGCAGCACAAATCCGATCGCAAAAGCCGAGATTGCGGGCCAGAGCAGGATCGTGGTGGACGTCGCGAAAATTTCAAGCGCAATCAACGCGATCCCGAACGCCCACCAATGCCAGAATTCAATCTCCCAGAACCAGCTTACAAATTCATCCATGACGTCCCCCAATCAATCCTGGATGTCACGGGGTGTCACCGGGACGCTGCCCTGGCGGCCGGGGCGAAAATCGCCATCATCGTCTTTCCCGAATGCTGCCTTGGCGATTTCACCAATACCCCCCAGGCTGCCAATGAAGTTCGACGCCTCGATCGGGAACAGTACAACCCGCTGGTTGGGCGCGGAAGCAAGACTACCAATCGCTTCAACATATTTCTGGGCGACGAAGTAGTTGACCGCCTGCATGTCACCCGCGGCAATCGCGTTGGAGACAAACTCGGTCGCCTTGGCTTCGGCTTCGGCTTCACGTTCGCGGGCTTCTGCATCGCGGAACGCAGCTTCACGCCGACCTTCAGCTTGCAGGATCGCGCCCTGCTTCATGCCTTCGGCACGCAGAATCGCAGCTTGTTTTTCACCTTCGGCCTGCAGGACCTCGGCGCGTTTTTCACGCTCGGCTTTCATCTGCCGGCCCATAGCCTCCACCAGATCGCCCGGCGGGGTAAGATCCTTGATTTCCACCCGGGTAACCTTGATGCCCCAGGGGTTGGTCGCAGCATCGATCACACGCAGCAGGCGCTCATTGATGTCATCGCGCTGGGACAGCACGTCATCAAGGCTCATCGAGCCGATAACGGTACGGATATTGGTCATGGCGAGGTTCGTGATCGCGCGCACAAGATCATTGACCTCGTAAGCCGCCCGTGCGGAATCCACCACCTGATAGAACGCCACGCCGTCGGCCGTGATCGTCGCGTTGTCGAAGGAAATCACGTCCTGAGAGGGAATATCGAGAACGGTCTCTCGCAGCGACAACTTAAAGCCAATTCGGTCGACGAAAGGTGTGATCAGGTGCAGTCCCGGCGGCAATGTGCGGGTGTATCGCCCGAACCGTTCAACGGTCCATTCCTGCGCCTGGGGAACCTGTTTGATCCCGGACCAGATGATGATGATCGCGAAAATAACGACCGCGATAACGAAAATAAGAAAACTGCTTGGAAAAAACTCCATGAAACGCCCCCTCTTCTGCAAGTCTCTTGAGTACTACACCCCTGAAATATGGGGTTTCCGATGACGTTTTCTACAAAATAAGCTGGAATTTCAGTGTTTTTAGATACTTAGGCACAGGTCAATTGGCCTGATTTTCATCCATTTCACTGTCCCAGAACGCGGCTTCAATCTTGTGACCATCAGGGTCACGAACAAAACACCCGTAGTAAGGCGCTCCATACTCAGCGCGTGGCCCCGGCCCACCGTCATCCGTGGCGCCCGCGGCCAACGCTGCCTCATGAAAGGCGTGAACAGCAGCCAGATCAGAGGCAACAAATCCCATATGAACCCCATTGCCGACAGAGGCAGGTTTGCCGTCTGCCGGTTCCTGAACCCAGAATTCGGGATAGGCCTTGCCATAGGCAACCGCACCGGGGTGCTCCATCACCCGCTGACAACCAAGTGTCGCCAGGACCTTGTCGTAAAAGGCCGTGGCGCGCGCAAAGTCGTTCGTGCCGAGCGATATATGAGAGATGACACTCGGATTATCGTCGGACATCGGTTTGTACTCCCTAGAACGGGATTTCGTCGTCCAGGTCGTCAGCACCGCTCATGCCGCCACCGCCACCTGCGGCCATAGCTGGCTGCGGGTTGCCGTAATCGGTCGGGCCGGAATCATATCCGCCGCCGCCACCGCCGCCATCTCCTCCGCCACGACTGTCGAGCATCACCAACTCGCCGCGGAACCGCTGCAGCACAACTTCGGTGGTGTACTTTTCGACACCGGAATTGTCGGTCCATTTGCGGGTCTGCAACTGGCCTTCAAGGAACACTTTGGCGCCTTTCTTGAGGTATTTTTCCGCGACTTCGGCAAGCTTCTGATCGAAAACCACAACCCGATGCCATTCGGTCTTTTCCTGCATTTCACCAGAATTGCGGTCTTTCCAGCGTTCTGACGTGGCGACAGACAGGTTGCATACCTTGTCGCCTGACTGCATGGCGCGGATTTCCGGGTCCCGGCCCAGATTACCGACGAGAATGACCTTGTTTACACTGCCTGCCATTTGATGTGCCTCCTGACACGTATTTATCCGATCTTCATGCGCCCGAGCCGATCAAACTGTCATGCGAATCGGGGCGCAAATCCACGCTCACACTGGCATGCGACCCGAAGGCTCACAACCATGCTGGACGTGAAGTTATCCCCATGATATTCACGTTTTGTTCTCAATTCAAGTGACGGCTATCCACTGGCCTTTTGCCCCTCATACGGCCATGTTAATGGCCTGAATATCCGGGCCATTTTCGCCCACAGCCCCTTCGTTCAAGGCTTCTATGCAGAAGAATATCGTCGTCCGCGGTGCCCGCGAACACAATTTGAAGAATGTTGATGTGTCCCTGCCCCGGGATTCCCTGGTGGTCATCACGGGCCTGTCCGGGTCTGGCAAGTCATCACTCGCTTTCGACACGATCTATGCCGAGGGTCAGCGCCGCTATGTCGAAAGCCTCTCGGCCTATGCCCGTCAGTTCCTAGAACTGATGCAGAAACCCGATGTGGACTCGATTGAAGGGTTGTCTCCGGCCATTTCCATCGAACAGAAAACCACCAGCCGCAATCCACGATCCACGGTTGGCACTGTCACAGAGATCTACGATTACCTGCGTCTTCTGTTCGCCCGGGTGGGTATCCCCTACTCACCGGAAACCGGTCTTCCCATTGAAGCCCAGTCGGTCAGTCAGATGGTGGATCGTACCATGGCCATGGACGAAGGCACCCGGCTCTTTCTGCTGGCGCCAATTGTACGGGGCCGTAAAGGGGAATACCGCAAGGAATTGGCCGCTCTGCAGAAACGCGGCTTTCAGCGCGTCAAAATCGACGGCGAAATGTATGAGATTCCCGACGCCCCCGCGCTCGACAAGAATTTCAAACACGACATTGCCGTCGTTGTGGATCGGATTGTCGTCCGCGAAGGCATAGAGACCCGCCTGGCAGATTCCATCGAAACTGCTCTCGAACTCGCAGACGGCATCGCTTTTGCCGAAAATGCCGATGACGGGGAGCAGATGATCTTCTCCGCCAAGTTTGCGTGTCCGGTTTCCGGCTTCACCATTGAAGAGATCGAACCGCGACTGTTCTCCTTCAACAATCCGTTCGGCGCGTGCCCGGCCTGCGATGGTCTGGGAACCAAGGTCGTGGTCGACCCCGACCTTGTTGTGCCGGATCAAAGCAAAAGTCTTGGCAACGGCGCGATCGCGCCGTGGTCAAACTCATCGAGCCCCTATTACGCACAGACACTTGAAGCGATTGCTCGCCACTTCAAGGCCTCGACCACGGAGGCATGGTCCGAATTGCCAGAGAAAGTCCGCAAGACCGTGCTGTTCGGTTCGGGAAAGACCACCATCAAGATGAAATATGATGACGGCCTGCGCACCTACGAAACGGCCAAGCCGTTTGAAGGCGTGGTGATGAACCTGGAGCGCCGTTACCGCGAAACCGAAAGCTCCTGGGCGCGTGAGGAAATTGGCAAGTATCAGGTCACATCGGTTTGTGAAACCTGCAAAGGGGCACGTCTGAAGGCCGAAGCTCTGGCAGTGAAGATCAACGGTAAGCATGTCAGTGCCACGACAGAGATGTCGATCGCCAATGCCGGGGCATGGTTCGCGGATCTCGAAAATCACCTGACCCAGAAACAAAACGAAATCGCCCAGCGTATTCTGCGTGAGATCAATGAACGATTGGGTTTCCTCAACGATGTCGGGTTGGAATACCTGACCCTGAATCGGAACTCCGGCACCCTCTCGGGCGGTGAAAGTCAGCGTATTCGTCTGGCCTCGCAAATCGGGTCCGGCCTGACAGGGGTTCTCTATGTCCTCGATGAACCTTCCATCGGATTGCATCAACGTGACAACGCCCGCTTGCTGGAAACCCTCAAGCGGTTGCGGGATCTCGGCAACACGGTGATCGTCGTCGAGCACGATGAAGACGCGATCCTGATGGCAGATTACCTTGTGGACATGGGCCCAGGCGCAGGCGTTCACGGCGGTAAGGTTGTTGCCCACGGCACGCCGAAGAAAGTCATGCAGCAGGTCAGCAAGAGCCTGACCGCAAAGTATCTCACTGGTGTGGAACAAATCCCCATTCCCACCGAACGTCGTCCGGGGAAATCCGGTAAGTCCCTCAAGGTGATCGGTGCGCGTTCGAACAATCTGAAGGACGTGACTGCTGAAATTCCACTCGGCACCTTCACCTGTGTCACCGGTGTGTCCGGGTCGGGTAAATCATCTCTGGTGATTGATACGTTGTACAACGCCGCCGCACGGCAGATTTACAATTCCCGCAAGGCACCGGGTGCCCATGATGCCATCGAGGGGTTTGAGTATCTCGACAAGGTAATCGATATCGACCAATCCCCGATTGGCCGTACGCCGCGTTCGAATCCGGCAACCTATACCGGCGCCTTCACCCCAATCCGTGAATGGTTTACCGGGCTGCCGGAATCCAAGGCACGTGGCTACAAGCCGGGCCGGTTCTCATTCAACGTGAAGGGCGGACGCTGTGAAGCGTGTCAGGGCGACGGCGTCATCAAGATCGAGATGCATTTCCTGCCCGATGTCTATGTGGAATGCGACACCTGTCACGGCAAACGATACAACCGTGAGACTCTGGAAGTCGTCTATCGCGACAAGTCCATTGCTGACGTGCTGGCGATGACCGTTGAGGAAGGCCGCGAATTCTTCAAGGCGGTGCCATCCATCCGCGACAAGCTGGAGACTCTGGAACGTGTCGGGCTCAGCTATGTTCAGGTCGGACAGGCGGCGACCACATTGTCAGGCGGTGAAGCCCAGCGGGTAAAACTCGCCAAGGAGCTTTCGCGCCGTGCGACAGGCAAAACCCTCTACATTCTCGATGAGCCAACCACAGGACTGCACTATCACGATGTTCGCAAGCTTCTCGAAGTGCTGCACGCACTGGTCGAGACCGGCAACACGGTGGTGGTGATCGAGCACAATCTGGAGGTCATCAAAACTGCCGACTGGATACTCGACCTTGGCCCCGAAGGCGGCGACAAGGGTGGGGAACTGGTCGCCAGTGGTACACCGGAAGACATCAGCGCCGAACCGCGAAGCTACACAGGTGCGTTCCTCGCGCCCTATCTTCCCGCGCTGGCGAAAAAGTCGAAAAAGCGGGCCTAGCGAGCGGTTTTGAGGTGATGTTCGGAAAATTCATATTGGCGCGCGCACGAATATTGGTGGGGGCGTCTCTGATACTGGTTGGTTGTGCCCCCTCCTTCACCAATCTTATTGTTCCGGACGGCAAGTCAGTGGTGCTCGTGGGCTTCGAAACAACGGCCGATTATGAATCAGCATTTTTGGGCGCTTCTCATTCGGGAATTCATGAAATTTCGCCGCGCCTGTTTTATGGGGAGAAGAAAAGCGACCCAAAGGTGAGCGAATTCAATGAGCCGGGCCGAGATTTCCGCTGGGTGGCGCTGTCAGTCGATCCCGGCACTTACCTGCTGGGGTGGCTTGTCGAATATGGATCAAGCAAATCCGCGCTCAGGCCTGTTGAAAGAAAAACCACACCTTTCAACAGGGGCCGCGAACGGCTGGAATTCAACGTCGGCCTGAACGAAACTGTCTATATTGGTACAATCAGTTCGGCACTGATAACTGATTCCGGAGCACTCTTCGGGAGGCGCCTGATTGACGTCAAAAAGACTTACCGCATGGATGAGGATCTCGCGCGAAATGTTGTGTTGAAACACAATTTTCCAGCCACGGAGTTCCGATCGGTCGATATTTTTGCCGACCGGCCCAATTCTTTACTGAAACTTCAAAGGCCTTGGTCAGAAAGACCACCGAATTGACGCGAATCCGGAAAACCCAGAGCCTGCTCATTGAAACCGGAATCACAGCAAAGGCTATTGGTGGCTGTCGCACCTAAACCTGAAAAATGAAATGGTATACGGGAGAGTTTCGTCGGGTCTTCGCGCCCACAAAAGCATGTTTGTGCGCAGCCACCATGTTGCTTCTGACGGCCTGCGCTCCTTCCCTGCAGGAACAGGTCGCCAGAAACGGTTAGTCCGTCATTCTGGTCGGCGTCGAAATCAATTCTGACTTCACCCCGGGGCTCGTGAGCGGCACACCATCTGATATCTACAACCTGAGTCTGGGCCTTCGCGGCGGCCGTGCATCCGCGCACAGCAGCAGACCCCGGGTGGTGTTTGAAAACATTGATAGTCGTTCGCGTTGGTTGGCGTTCCCCGTTCGGCCCGGCGTCTATCAGCTGGCGACAGCGAACGAAGAAGCAATTGAAAACAGACTTGCCGTGTTTGCCTCGAAGAAGTTTACCCGCTTTGACGACACCGGCGGGACGAATGCGTTTGAGATCGGGGCAAACGAGATCGTCTATATCGGCAGCATCCGTTCACAGCTTGGGACCAATCCTGGCTTGCTGAGCAGACGGCTGCTTCGGGACGCACGTCGATCCTACGTCAAAGACAATGCCCGGGCCCGTTGGGCCGTCGCGCAGTTCGGGCTGTCACAGGGTAGATTCCGCACCATCGATATTTTTGCCGGAAAACCCGAAGCGCTGCGGCAGTTAAACACGCCATGGTCGGTACGCCCCATTGATGAAGGCGGGGAACGCGAACGGACCGACGAGAACCAGAATGAAGCCGAACAGGACGACGTGTTGCGTCACCTGAATTGAATACCAGTCGTTGCGCGGCACAGGTGAGTGTCCCGTACTTCAATTGGTGCGGTCGGCACTTCACGATAGGTTTCACATAACGAAACTCACAACCCGGAGAGAACCATGGCCGCATATGTCATCGCAGATTCAAAAGTCCACGACCCGGAAACCATGAAGAATTATGGGTCCAAGGTTGGCGAAACCCTGAAGAAATACGGTGGCCGCCCGATCGTCGCCGGCGGCGCCATCGACGTGAAGGAAGGCAACTGGACCCCGACACGTGTGATTGTTCTGGAGTTCGAGAGCGTTGAAGCCGCTCAGACCTGGTACAACTCGCCCGAATATCAGGAAATTCTGCCGATCCGCCTGTCAGCAGCTGATGATAACTTCATTATTGTTGACGGCGTCTAGTCACGCCCATGGCACTCAGGCGAATGCCGGTGCCACTTCGGCGTTGAACCGTTCCATCGTGCGCAGGGCCTTCTCTTGTGAGAGTTCGCCCGTGCGCACGATGAAGGACATTTCCGTAAAGCCCCAGTCACGGTAGCGTGCGATCCGTTCGATGACCTGATCAGGCGTACCAATGCACGTGCGTTCACGGAACATTCTCGGCAAGTCCCCATCGGGGGCGAGAAACTCGAACACGCTTTCATCCCCCGCATAATCCTCGTTCCACTGATCGCCGGAAAACAGCAGACGGAACAGATTGGCGTGCTCCTGCACGGCACGTTTCGCTTCGCCAATGGCTTCTTCTTCGGTATCGGCAATGTTCAGGAAGACCGACATCATTGCCTCATGGGTTCCTTTTGCATGACCCGCAGAGTCCCATGCATCCAGGTACCACCCGAAGCGTTCGCGGGCGTCCTCCGGCGAAACCGGATACTGATTGAGCATGATGTTGAACCCTTCCCGCCCGGCCCATTCAAAGCTGTCACGGGTCCGCGAGGCCGCTACCCAGATCGGCACTTCTTTTTGTGCGGGAAGCGGATGCAAGTTCAGCTCAGGGAAACTGTAGTGCCTGCCATCATGGGCAAAGGTTTCGCCAGACCAGGCCCTGCGAATAATATCGAACCCTTCTTCTCGCATGCTGCTGACGTCATCCGGGTCGAGGCCGTGACCCTCAAATTCGTGAGGCAGATAGCCGCGCCCGATTCCGAAATCCAGTCGACCATCTGAAAGTTGATCCACAACCGCATAGTCTTCCGCCACATGCAGGGGATTGCGCAACGGCATAAGCGAGATCGCCGGTCCCAGACGGATGTTCTTTGTTTCGCGCGCCCAGGCGGAAAGCTGCACCGCCGGGTTCGGGGCCGCCCCGCCGTAATAGTGAAAATGGTGTTCGGAGATCCAGACCCGGTCCCAACCCGTCTGATCGGCCGTCACAACGAGCTCTGACATCTCGTCATAAAACGATGCCAGCGATGACGAAACGCCCTCGCGATAGCAGGGCAGCATAAACAATCCGAATTTCATGAACGTGACCCAATCAAAGAACCAAAACCTGCGCCGAACAAAGACAGGGCGATTAGCTCCCGGCTTTGACCGCCTCCCAATACTTCACGTTCAGATCCCGGACAAAATCGTCATGGGCCTCGGCGAGGCAACCGCGCAACGTCTTGTCTCCAATCCGGGTTTGGCGATAGCAGCGATTGTACGTGATCTTTGCGCGGTTTCGCCCTACGTCTGAAAGGTTTTCGGCATGTGGAACGGCCGCGCTTTGCCAGACCCCGGCCCGTAAATCGGTGCTGGCCTTGTCCCATTGCGGCAACACATCAATCATCCGCGCCAACACCTGACTGGCATGCATGGTGTCCGTGTTCTGATCAACGATGCCTGTTGCGGTTGTCCGCATCGGACCGGCCCCCAGTTCGATATCGGCTTCGTGCAACGGGGCACCAGAGTTTGAAGGTTTTCCCGGGACAAGCGTCAGTGGATTGGCAACATTCACCGACACGGATGCCAGTCCCAGCTCCGCGATCACCGTGGCAGGAACGCTGACTTTGACCGTTGTGAATCCACGCGCTGCGGCGAATTTCAGGATACCCGCCGGACTCAGATCGACAACCTGACCATCATGCTGCACTCCCATCACCTGCATGGCGTCCGGATTGTGCGGCGAATAGGGATATCCAGTGGTCGGTGTCGGGCGTTCCTCGTGCAGACAAATCGATGTGAGTTCGGCCGTGCAGCCTGCGCTCGTGCAGTGCAGTGGAACGGCTGACGCTGTCTGAATGACCCCCAGCATCTGCGGGTCCGCATGCGCGGCGAGAGATATTGCCAGAAACGGTACAGCAAAAAATATCGATGAGAGTTTGCGACCCATGCCTGCCCCTTTCGGAAAATCCAGGGGAAACCGTCGCATTGGACGGCGCGCGCGGTCAATTCACAAGATCGCATGTGATTGCCTTCGACCGCACGGCTCGCTATGTCCTGAGGATGATCAATTCATCACCCGATCCTGTACACGTCATCGGCGGCGGACTGGCGGGCAGCGAAGCTGCCTGGCAGCTTGCACGTGCCGGCGTGCCTGTGATTCTTCACGAAATGCGCCCCGATCAAAAGACCGATGCGCATCAGACCGACAGTCTGGCAGAGCTGGTGTGTTCCAATTCGTTCCGATCAGATGATTCAGAGAACAACGCGGTCGGCATTTTGCATGCCGAGATGCGCCTGCTCGGTTCAATCATCATGGCGGCAGCAGATACCCATAAGGTCCCGGCCGGAGGTGCCCTGGCTGTTGATCGTGACGCGTTTGCAGCACAGGTGACCGAAACACTGATGTCCCACCCGCTGGTGCAGATCGAACGCGGTGAAGTCGTGGGCTTGCCGCCCGAAGAGTGGGACAATGTGATCGTCGCCACGGGTCCGCTGACATCCGCATCACTCAGTGCAGCGATTATCGAGTTGTCCGGGGAAGACAACCTCGCCTTTTTTGATGCGATCGCGCCGATCATCCATGCCGAGAGCATCGATATGTCAAAAGCCTGGTTCCAGTCGCGTTACGACAAGCCAGGTCCCGGCGGCACCGGCAAGGATTACATCAACTGCCCGATGGACGAAGCGCAGTTCGAAGCCTTCATCGACGCGCTGATCGAGGGCGACAAGGTTGAGTTCCATGAATGGGAGCAGGACACGCCCTATTTTGAAGGTTGCCTTCCCATCGAGGTGATGGCCGAGCGCGGGCGGCAGACCCTGCGGTTCGGGCCCATGAAGCCTGTCGGGCTGACCAATGCCCATGATGGATCGCGCCCTCATGCCGTGGTTCAGCTTCGACAGGACAACAAGCTGGGCACGCTGTTCAATATGGTCGGGTTTCAGACCAAGCTGCGCTATGGACCACAACAGGATGTCTTCCGCTCGATTCCCGGTCTGGAAAACGCCGAATTTGCGCGTCTGGGGGGTATTCACCGCAACACCTTCATGAACAGCCCGCGTCTCCTCGACAACACCCTGCGTCTCAAGGCCCTGCCCCGGTTGCGGTTTGCCGGACAGGTCACCGGCGTTGAAGGCTATGTGGAGAGCGCGGCGATGGGTCTGCTGGCCGGTCGGTTTGCCGCTGCGGAACGGTTTGGCGAGGACATGGTGCTGCCGCCTGTCACAACCGCCCATGGCGCGCTGCTGTCCCACGTCACCGGCGGTGCCGACGACGAGACCTTCCAGCCCATGAATGTGAATTTTGGCCTGTTTCCGCCTCTCGAAGAGGGTGCGATGGAGGATATCAAGCGCAAGGAACGCAAGGTGATGCGCCGGCGTCTGATGTCCCAGCGGGCGTTGTCAGACACCGCGGTCTGGTTCAGTGACACTCCCCTGGCCGCAGAATGACCAGCAAGCCCGCAAATGCGCCCGGGGAATTCTGGGATCAGCGCTACGCCGATGACGATTACGTCTTCGGTCAGGAGCCCAATCAATGGATGGCCGCCCATGCGGCACTCCTCCAGCCGGGCATGAACGCCTTGGTGCCCGGCGACGGTGAAGGTCGAAACGGGGTCTGGCTGGCGCAACAGGGCCTGCACGTCACCACCCTTGATGCCTCGCCCGTTGGTGTGGCCAAGGCAAAGAAGCTTGCTGCAGCGCACAATGTCCTCCTTGCCGCACAGGTTGCAGATTTGCGCGACTGGAACGTAGTGGCTGACGTCTACGACCTTCTGATTTCTGCATTCCTGCACGTGAACGCCGATGACCGAACCGACGTGCATCGAAAATTTGCGCAAAGTCTCAAACCCGGCGGACTGATGCTGCTCGAAGGATTTGCGCCCGATCACCTCGGATATGGTCGTGGTGGCCCAAAGGCGAAAGAAATGTTGTTCACCATCGACGGTTTGCGCGAAGATTTCGCCGCGATGATGGATATCGAACATCTTGAGGAAGCAAGAATCGAACTTCCCGCCAGTGAGCGCCACGGGGGACCAGCGGTTGTGACTCGCCTGCGTGCCCGCCGGAAAAGCACATGAGCGATCAGCCACCGTTCGGAATGCTGGGGCTCGACCATATTGTCATCCGCTGCGTCGATCTGGAGGCCATGAAATCCTTCTATTGCGACGTGCTCGGGTGCACCGTTGCGCGCCACAATGAAGCATTCGGTCTGTTTCAGGTGCGCGCCGGAGCCCATCTGATCGACCTGATCCCCGTCAACGGGAAACTCGGCAGTAAAGGCGGGCCGGCACCACGTGATGACGGATTGAACCTCGATCACTTCGCGATCCGCATCGAGCCCTACAACGAACCTGAATTGCGTAGCTATCTTGCGCACCACAATATCGAAATTGTGGAATCCGGACCACGCTACGGCGCTGAAGGCACCGGTCCCAGCGTCTATATTCTCGATCCTGAAGGGAATACCGTCGAACTCAAGGGACCGCCTGACCCGGCCCTGAACTGAACGCGTCTGAAAGGAACTCCCAATGGGCAAGCAACCCTACGCGCTGAAAGGTCTCGATCACGTGGTGATCCGTTGCACCGACCTGAAGGCCATGATGCACTTCTATTGCGATGTTCTGGGTTGCACGTTTGAGGACGAGGACAAGGAACTCGGCCTTTATCAGGTCCGAGTTGGCGATCATCTAATTGATCTCGCACCAATCGCCGAACCGATGGGCAAACAGGGTGGCCCTGCCCCCGCCGGTGACGGTCACAATATGGATCACTTCGCTATCCAGGTGGAGCCCTATGACGATGATGCGATCCGGGACTATCTCTCAGAACACGGCGTAGAACTCGGCAGCACCCTGATCCGAGGTGGCGCCGAAGGCGAAGGCCCGGCGATCTATATCAAAGACCCGGAAGGCAATACGGTAGAACTTAAAGGACCGCCAGATCCGGCCTACAATTAGTTCCAATCTGACGGGCCGGCAAACGGCGCCGAAATTACGGAGAGAACGATGAAAACGGTAAACTTCACCCATCAGGAAATGAACGCCCGCGTGGCTCGTTTCAAGGAACTGAAGCCCCAAAGCGGTAGCTATGATTCGGATGTTGGCATCCCAAAGGAAGTCTACGAAACCATGACAGCGCGGACGCTCTATCTGTTGATGTCGCCGGAAAACCAGGGCGGCCCCATGGCGCAGGCGCCCGCGGTCGTTACCGAGGACAAGATGAGCGTCATCATCGCCGAATGTCCGCCAGGTGATGGCCCCCTGCTCCATGCTCATCAGTTCACTCGCGAGACTTTCATGTGTCTTGACGGTCAGTTCAAAATTCAATGGGGCGATGAAGGCGAGAGCGAGCTGGTTCTCGACAAATACGACATGATTGCGGTCCCACCGGGGGTCGTCCGCCGGTTTGAGAATGTCAGCGATCAGACCGCCCATCTTCTGGTCTGGATCAACGGTGATTCCGAGGAGTCTTTCAACGACATTGATCACCCGAAGGTCGAGGCGGACCGGCTGGCTTCAGAGTTTGGCGACGACATGCTCGAAAAGTTACGTGGGATCGGTGTCACGTTTGAAGCCGGCGTAGCAGATGGCCGCGAAGCAGCCGAGTAACCAGTTCGACTAATAAGCACCTCGCCAGGCCGACCAGGCCAGCCGCAGAATTTGCGGTGGCTGGCGCGCCGCCATGGCAAAGGGATCAAAACCGACTTTGCGCATCGCGGCGATATAACGATCTGCGAGAGTTGCCAGAAGCAGGCCTCTGCGCTGTGTTCTAGTCATACCCGAATGTTCAGCCCGAGCATTCCCCAGCTTGACGTCAGCGACACCAACCATGCGCTCGATTGATTTGTTGAGGCCTGCAGAAGGCTTGAGGTCAAACAACCGACGCTGCTCCACCTCATATTCGCTCAACAATTCCGCGGGGATGTAAATGCGTTGATGTTGCGCATGAAACGCGACCGAACGCGCCAAGCCAACCAGAGCCCATGCACTGCCCACTTCCGATGCTGCAGAAAGCGTGGTGTCTGACGTCACGCCCAGTGTTTGCATCACCAACCGGGACAAAAGACCCGACGTGTCTGCCGCATAGG
>JABJAG010000218.1 GCA_018666195.1 Alphaproteobacteria bacterium | reverse complement strand
TGGTTTTGCCACCGAATTTCCAGCACTTTCTCTTTTCCTGTCGTACTGGAATTGTGGTGCGGGCGGCCGGACTTGAACCGGCAAGGCCGAAGCCGAGGGATTTTAAGTCCCTTGTGTTTACCAATTTCACCACGCCCGCATCGCATGATCGGCAACTGCTATACTTGTAGCGAACGAAACAGCGTGCCGCCAAACGTCAAAACGAGTGAATCACATGAATGGACCCGAAATCGCACGGCTGATTGCCGGAACCGGCGCATTGCTGATCTTCGCCCCGGCGGCCTTTTTCATCATCCGAGACCGTCAGGCTGCGCTTCGCAACCCGGTGATCTGGTTCGCGCTCATCGGCGCCTTGTTACTGGTCTGGACGGCTATCTGGCAGGTCTGAAAGGCGCTGAGCCTGCTCATCAGTCGCTGTTCTTAGGCACTTCAATTCCGCCGGCGACAGGATCTTCACCAAGATTGCGGATCAGATCACCCAGACGAAGAGCAGCCTCATCGAGACGGTCCTGATCAGGTCCGCGCAACACCAGGTTGGAGCCCGGCTTGCCGTCAAAGAAAAACGGATAGCTGCCAATATCGAGATCTGAATAGGCGTCCTGCAACAGCGAGAGTTCTGTTGCGATAGCGCCCTCGGGCACATAACTGCCAACTGTCACCGACAACAGGGTCACGCCACGTTTGAGGTTTGGCTTCGTCGCTTCGAACATCGCCTGCATGATCCGCGGGACACCTGCCATCACGAAAACATTCTCGACCCGAAAGCCCGGGGCGCCGCTAATTGGATTGTCGACCAGTTCGGCAAACTCGGGGGTCTCTGCCATTTTCAGACGCGCTTCGGTGGCCTCAACGTTCATCTCCTTCATCCGCGCACGCAGAATACGTTCAGCTTCCGGATGCCGGATAAGTTTCTGGCCGAAGGCTTTGGCCACACATCCGGCTGTGATGTCGTCATGGGTGGGCCCAATCCCACCGGTCGTGAAAACGTAGTCGTACTTCGCGCGCAGGGTATCGAGTGCGTCAATGATTTCTCCCTCGATATCGGCCACGACACGCGCTTCGAGCATCTGGATTCCCAGCTTGTTCAGTTCCGCGCCCAGAAACGGGAGGTTGGCATCTTTGGTGCGCCCCGAGAGAATTTCGTTGCCAATCACGAGGACGGCTGCGGTGACGCGCTGGTTATCTGTCATGGTCATTTGCTTTCGAAACAATCAAGTCTTTGGCTGGGTGTAACCAAGACCACGCATGCATTGGGCAAACAAACGCTCAAATGACCGTGCGGCCTTGATGTCCCGTGTACTTTCAACAAACGCGCGGGTGTCGTCCCGCCCACCTGAAATAGATCCACCGCGAATATCGCGAGTGACATCCAGGTTCCGACCGCCGGCGCGTTCTGCGCTCGAACGGCACGACCGCTGATCCAAACGCACCTGATCTTCGCTCGCGCCGGATTTCACCCACGAATTCGCGCCGCCGCATGCGGCGAGCGTAAGCAACAAAAGTGCTGGAACAAAGGCCTTCGTTATCATGTCGTCGACACCTTCAGGATGCGTCTATCGACGTATCATGCAGCAAACGGCCAGTCAAAACCATGTAGACGGGCCACTCGGTTGATCAACACAGCCCACGAAACTAGGTTCCGATACCATGGATTTTCCAGACCCTCTCATTCGCGGGCGCCTTCGCCAGCGCTACAAACGATTTCTCGCTGATATAGCCATCGAGAACCCAGACGGCTCGGTTCGCGAAATCACGGCCCATTGCCCAAACCCCGGAGCCATGACAGGCCTTGCCACACCAGAATCAGAAGTCTGGGTTTCGCCGGCGCGCAACCCGAACCGAAAGCTCAAATTCACGTGGGAGTTGATCCGCGTCGGTGAACACATGGTTGGCATCAACACCAGCCATCCCAACGCGATAGCAGACGAGGCCATCTCTGCCGGCAAGATTCCGGAACTGGACGGATACACATCCTTGCGCCGGGAAGTCCGCTACGGAGAAAATTCCCGGATCGATATCCTTCTAGCGGAAACAAATCGGCCCCCCTGTTACGTCGAAATCAAGAATGTGCACCTCAAGCGCGACGACGACCTTGATCACGGCATTGCTGAGTTTCCCGACAGCGTAACAACCCGCGGTGCCAAACATCTGCGCGAGCTCGGCAACATGGTCGGCACGGGTGCCCGTGCCGTGATGCTTTATGTCGTGCAGCGCAACGATTGCGATCAGTTTCGCTTTGCCGAAGATATCGATCCCAAATATGTGGCCGAATTCCGCGAAGCCCGGCGTCTGGGGGTTGAGGCGATCTGCTATGCGTGCGACGTTTCGGCGGAATCGATCCATATCGTCAGCCAGTTGCCGATAGACGCGTAGCCTCAAACAACCGAAGAACATGACAGACACACAATCAGCACCGCTCGACCCTGAAGCGCGGCAAATCCGAATACACGGCCCCGACGCATTCGAAGGAATGCGCCGCGCAGGTAAACTTGCCGCAGAAACCCTCGACCACATCACACCTATGGTCGTACCCGGGGTCACGACCGAGGCGCTGGATCAAGCCTGCCACGATTTCATCCTGGACCATGGCGCGATCCCGGCCCCGCTCGGGTATCGGGGCTTTCCGAAATCGATCTGCACATCGGTCAATCACGTCGTCTGCCACGGTATCCCCGGAGACAAACGTCTTGGCGATGGCGACATCGTCAACATCGACGTAACTGTCATCCTTGATGGATGGCACGGCGACACAAGCCGCATGTACAATGTCGGGAATGTAAAGCGGCTGGCAGAACGACTGGTCGACATCACATTTCAGGCCCTCTGGAAGGGTATTGATGTTGTGAAGCCCGGTGCCACCGTTGGCGATATCGGATATGCCATTCAGACTTTTGTCGAGGCAGAGCGGTTCTCTGTCGTCCGGGATTTCTGCGGCCATGGATTGGGGCAAGTGTTTCATGATGCGCCCTCGATCCTGCACTTCGGGACGCCGGGCAGCGGTGCTGAACTTCGCGAGGGTATGTTTTTTACCATCGAACCCATGGTCAATACCGGTCGGTTCGATGTTAAAATTCTCGGAGATGGCTGGACGGCCGTAACCAAGGACCGTTCCCTGTCAGCACAGTTCGAACACTCGATCGGCGTGACCGCAGACGGCTGCGAAGTCTTCACCCACTCGCCGAAGGGCTGGGATCGCCCACCCTACGTCTAGTCTGTCCGGACGAAGCTTTGATGACCGATGCCGATGACCGCAAGGGACATAGACATCGGTTGCGCGAACGCTTTGCTGCAGATGACGGCGCTGCAATGCCCGATTACGAACTGCTGGAACTACTGCTGTTTCAGGTGGTACCGCGCCGTGACACCAAACCTCTCGCAAAACGCCTGATCGACCGATTTGGCAGCCTTGCCGCGGCACTGGCCGCAGATTCCGAAAACATCACCAGAATAGAGGGCTCAGGTCCGGCAATCGCAAGCTACCTCAAGGCCATCCACCAGGCCGGACGTCGTCTTGCCCGGGAGGACATCGGGGAGCGGATCGGGCTCGGGTCGTGGGATAAAGTTATCGACTATTGCCGCGCAGAGTTGGGACACCTCCCCCGCGAAAGTTTTCATGTCCTGTTCCTTGATCAGAAAAATGGCTTGCTCGCCGCCGAAGAGCAGAGCCGCGGCACCGTAGATCAGACTTCGGTTTACCCGCGCGAAGTCGTCAAACGTGCTCTCGAACTCGACGCAAAAGCACTCGTGATGGTCCACAATCATCCCTCTGGCGATCCCACACCAAGCCATGCCGATATCGAAATCACCCGTGCCGTCGACGCGGCGGCGCAGGCGCTCGGCATTGCACTGCATGACCATGTGATCGTCACACGCAACGCTCACAAGAGCCTGCGATCAGACGGTTTGATCTGAATTCAGTGGAACTGTATTCCTGAAATTGTGATCCGCGTTTTAGACAGCGGCGATCAGAACAATCCCAAGAACGAAGACACGACGCACCACACCGGGCCAGCGGTTGTGACGTTTGAAAAGAGTTCGTCGTGCCGGAATGATACCGGTGTGAGCCAAAGACATCGCGTTACCTCGCCTTATGCGTGTACCCCAGCATCGCGTGTGGGAACTTAAAGGCCGGTTAATTCCATATGACGGTAAAAAGGTATGCGAAAATCGTGCGAAACATAGCACTTCACGATCTGTAGCCGGGTTCTTCCTGATCCAGAACCTGCTGGATCGCCGCCAGATGGCTCTCGCCATAAGACGCATCACTCAGAATCTGGTTTTTCGTGGCCTCGACCAACTGCGTTGGTATTTCCCGCAACGGTAGTCCTGTGCTCATGGCCAAAACCTGATTCTCGCATGCCCGTTCAAGATAATAGAGATCGTCCCACGTGTTCGCGAGAGACCGCCCAACCACAAGCAGTCCATGGTTGCCCATGAACATGACGTCCCGCGTTCCCAGCGCGGCCGCGATCCGATCACCTTCATCATTGTCCAGCGCAAGGCCGTTATAGTCATTGTCATAGACAATGCGGTCATGAAACCGGACACAGTTCTGATTGGTCATATGTAGACGCTGATCTTCGAGGCTCGTCAGAGCCGTCGCATAGGGCATATGAGTGTGCAGGACACAGCGCGCATGCGGCAATGCCCGATGTACGCGCCAATGTATGTAGAGCGCTGTATCCTCGACCCGGCCTTCTCCCTCGACAATCTTGCCGTCGCCGTCCAGCAGCATCAGGCTGCTGGCGGTGATCTGCGACCAGTGCGTGCCATGCGCGTTGATCAGAAAGAGATCATCGCGACCGGGGATCATCAGGCTGAAATGGTTGCAAATACCCTCGTGAAACCCCAGTCGTGTCGCCCAGCGAAAGGTCGCCGCCAACGCGACGCGTGCATCGTGAATATCGGTCTCAAGGGTCATATTCTGTCCCGCTGTGGCTTTCCGTTCTATCCCCGTCAAACTAGCTTCACGCCAACTACCCGGCAACGTCCGACTCGCCTTGTCGCGGTATCAATCGCAGACCCATTTTGGGTCGATGACAACACGAAGGTTCAGGACTCTCATGATACCCCGCTACAGCCGTCCGGAAATGACCACCATCTGGGATCCGGAGAACAAATTCCGTATCTGGTTCGAGATCGAGGCACATGCCTGCGATGCACAGGCTGACCTTGGCGTGATCCCGAAATCTGCGGCCGAAGAAGTCTGGAAAAAAGGCGCCTGGGAGATCGAGCGGATAGACGAGATCGAACGTGAAACCCATCATGACGTCATCGCCTTTCTGACCAACCTCGCCGAGTATGTGGGCGAAGATGCCCGCTTTGTGCATCAGGGCATGACCTCATCTGATGTCCTCGATACCTGTCTTTCAGTGCAACTCAAGCAGGCAAGTGACCTGCTGCTGACTGATCTGGATGGTTTGCTGACCGCACTGGAAAAGCGTGCACGTGAACACAAAAACACGGTCTGCATTGGGCGAAGCCACGGCATCCACGCCGAACCAACCACCTTCGGATTGAAACTAGCGGGCCACTACGCAGAGTTTGCCCGTTGCCGCGACCGACTGGTCGCCGCCCGCGCCGAAATTGCCACCTGCGCGATATCCGGCGCAGTTGGCACATTCGCCAATATTGATCCGGCTGTGGAACAGCACGTTGCCGACAAAATGGACCTGACCATCGAGCCGGTATCGACCCAGGTGATCCCGCGAGACCGCCATGCGATGTTCTTTGCCACACTCGGCGTCATTGCCAGCGCCGTCGAACGGCTATCAGTTGAGGTCCGCCACCTCCAACGCACCGAAGTACGCGAAGCCGAAGAGTATTTTGCTCCCGGCCAAAAGGGTTCGAGCGCGATGCCTCACAAACGCAACCCGATCCTGACGGAGAATCTGACCGGCCTCGCCCGAGTTGTTCGCGCTGCCGTCGTGCCCGCACTCGAAAATGTCGCGTTGTGGCATGAACGCGACATTTCCCATTCCTCTGTTGAACGGATGTTTGGGCCGGACGCAACGGTCACACTCGATTTCGCGCTCGTCCGTCTGACGGGTGTGGTCGCGAAGATGATGGTTTATCCCGATGCGATGAACGCGAATATGGAGAAACTTGGTGGGCTGGTGCATTCCCAGCGCGTCCTGCTCGCGCTCACTCAGGCCGGGTTGAGCCGCGAGGATTCCTATCTGGCGGTACAGCGCAACGCGATGAAGGTCTGGGCCCTGCCCGAGGCGGAGCGCGAAGGTGCCTTCCTTAATTTCCTACAGACCGATGAAGAAGTCTCCGCCAAGGTATCCGCCGAAGATCTCGCGGCCTCCTTCGATCTCGGCTACCATACCAAACATGTCGATACGATCTTCGCGCGCGTCTTTGGCAGCGCCTGACCATAGGTCGACATGACTGACGACCGCCTTCCCACGGAACTCTGGGTCAGTGCGGGTCTGCACCGCTGTTCGCTTGAAGCAGTTCCCGCCGTGGTCATCCGCAAGGGTGAGCGGCAATCGGGCATGGTCATCCTGAGAATCGACCAGCGTGATCGCGGCACTATCGTCCTGACTCAGTCACGCGACCTGGATGGGAATCTGGCCTGGTTCCCGGCCAATGATGGCGCCGCCTATACCAGCGCCGAGGCAAATGCCTATATGGATCGCGCCGTATCGCGCGACCCGGACGTCTGGGTGATCGAAATCGAGCACAGGGAAGGCTGGCACCCGTTCACCGAACTCTAACGGCGATGCACCTGGCGAGTGTGTTACTCGCCAGCCTCAATCTGCTGCACAGCAGTGCCCATCAGATCGTCCATATGCTTGCGTACGATATGCTCTGAAGTGTCCAGGCCCTTGGCTTGCAGGTCACCATGGACCTTCTCCAGCACGTCTTCGTCACCGGGTCGCTCGAAATCTGATTTCACAACCTCCTTGGCATAGTCTGCAGCTTCCGCAGCGCTCATGCCCATGAGATCTGCCGCCCACATCCCGAGCAGTTTGTTGCGGCGCGCGGTGGCCTTAAATTTCAGCTCTTCGTCCAGCTTGAACTTGCTCTCGAATGCTTTCTCACGATCGTCAAAACTTGCCATTTCTCTATTTCTCTCTGGGTTGCGGACTTGCCGAGTACTCTCTGTCCATAGATATAGTAGGGCAGCCCGCTGGTTTGAATTGAAATTTCATGTGCACCTTTATCATTCTTCGTCGCCCTGGCCATGACTGGCCTGTCCTGATCGCCGCAAACCGCGACGAAATGACCGACCGTGCGTGGCAACCACCCGCCCGCCATTGGTCCGATCGTCCAGATGTGGTCGGCGGTCTGGATGAACTGGCTGGCGGAACCTGGCTGGCAGCAAACGACACCAACGTTGTGGCTGCCGTTCTGAACCGTGAAGGATCACTGGGCCCAACCACCGACAAACGGTCGCGCGGCGAACTGGTTCTCGACGCGGTCGACTACCCGGATGCGGCTGTTGCGGCAGAAGCCATGGCAGAACTGGATGGGCGCGCTTATCGCTCCTTCAATCTAATGATCGCCGACAACACCAACGCTTTCTGGGTGCGCGGCACAGAAGAGGCACGAGTCACAGTGCAGGACGTCCCGCCCGGCCTGCATATGATCACAGCGCGCGAACTTGATGACACCGGAAGCGCACGGATTGGTCGATTCCTGCCCAGGTTCCAAAATGCTGTGGAACCGGATGTCGAGGCAGACAATTGGACAGAGTGGGAGCGCCTGCTGCGCACGCGCCTGCACGACAGCCAGGACGACCCACGTGAGACCATGTGCATCGTCACCGACAAAGGCTATGGCACCGTTTCCAGCACAATGATCGCCCTGCCGTCGGCCGATCACCCGGATCCGAAACGCGTCTGGAAATTTGCCAATGGCCGTCCTGATGATCATCCCTTCGATTCCGTCGAAGATGGAACGTCCGGCGCATGAAAATCGCATCCCTCGACCATCTGGTCCTCACCGTCGCGTCGATAGACGTCACCTGCGCTTTCTATTCTGATGTGATGGGGATGCGCATCGAAACCTTTGCAGAGGGCCGAAAATCCCTGCATTTCGGTAGCCAGAAAATCAATCTGCACCTCGCCGGACATGAGTTCGAACCGAAAGCGGACACCCCCCTGCCGGGCAGCGCCGATCTGTGCTTCATCACCGAGACACCGATTGAGGAGGTTGTTAAAATCCTCAACGCCCGAAAAATCGATATCATTGCAGGACCTGCACCTCGTACCGGAGCTATCGGAGATCTGGAATCGGTCTATTTTCGTGATCCGGATGACAATCTGATCGAAGTTTCAAACCGCCTTGGCAACCAGAACTGAAGAGAACTCTCATGAGCAACAATCGTTTCGACGTCAGCGACCTTGTGGTCATCATCACCGGCGCTGGTCAGGGGCTGGGTCGTGAATATGCTCTCGCCTTCGCTGCCGAAGGTGCGATTCCGGTCCTCGCGGAACTTAACGAAGAAAACCTCAACAATGTCGCGAAAGAGATCGAGGCTGCTGGTGGGAAATGTCTGGCGATTCCGACCGATGTAAGCAATCCGGACTCCACCAAAGCCATGGCCGCCCGAACTCTCGAGGCTTTTGGTCGCATCGATGTTCTGATCAACAACGCAGCTGTCTTTGCAGCGCTCCCGCAGCGTCCGTTTGATGAAATTCCATTCAATGAGTGGAACCTGGTCATGCAAGTCAACATCACTGGTTCGTATCTCTGCGCCTCTGCCGTTGCTCCAGCGATGCGGGCGGCAGGTACCGGACGCATCATCAATGTCTCCTCGGGCACTGTCCCTCAGGGAGCTCCTGGTTTCATGCATTACGTCACATCCAAATCAGCCATCATCGGCATGACTCGCGTGCTGGCCCGCGAACTGAGCGACCACAATGTCAATGTGAACACGCTCATGCCCGGCTACACGACGACCGAGATCGATCACGCAAGCATGGATGACAATCTGCATGAATTCATTCAAGGCAAACGCCTTGTGAAGCGTGCCGGGACCCCGGATGACCTGATTGGAACCGCATTGTTCCTGTCTTCACCCGCAAGTTCATTCATCTCCGGCCAGACCATCGCCGTCTGCGGCGGCGAGGTGATGACCTGAGCAGAGCCTCCGTGCCGGAGACAGAATTATGAACAAGATCGACCTGAACGGACGACATGCCATTGTCACTGGCGGTGCAAAGGGTATCGGGCTCGCCATTGTGACCCGGGCACTCGCATCCGGAGCCAAGGTCAGCGTGTGGGATATCGACACTGCGCGGATGAATGCAGAACTGGGCAAGCTCCCCGGCGATGCGCATGGGGATTCCATCGACGTGACCGACCCGGATGCGATCAATGCAGGGCTGGAACGAGCCATTGCTGCCTTCGGAAAGGTCGATATCATCGTCAACAACGCGGGTGTCGTCGGCACAATTGCAAAAACCTGGGAACAACCAGTCGAAAACTGGGAGCGGATGCTCAAACTCAACCTGACAAGCGCGTTCCTGTGCTGCCGCGCCCTCGCCCCGCACATGATGGACAACGGTTATGGCCGGATCGTCAATATCGCGTCCAACGCAGCCAAGATGGGCACGCCCAGCAACTCACCCTATGCCGCCGCCAAGGCTGGCGTGGTGAGCCTGACCAAGACCCTCGCCAAGGAAACCGCCAAGACCGGCGTACTCGTCAATGCAATTGCACCGGGCGGCGCGAACACTGAACTGTTCGACGTACTCTCGGATGAGTATCGCGAGCAGATCGAAAACGGCATGGCGCTGGGGCGACTGGTAGATCCCGAAGAAGTCGCCGCCATCACCGTTTGGGCCATGTCGGAGGATTGTTCGTTCACTACCGGCGCTGTGTTCGACATCTCGGGCGGTCGGGCTGACTACTAGCTGGCCTGTTCGTCCACAGGCAGTCCGATTGTGAGCCTGCCTCACGCTTGCTATACCTCGCAAGCGCGTTTCGCCGCTCCGGCACGCGCCAAACACGTGGAATTCCATCACCATGTCACAACGCAGAAAAATCTATGAAGGCAAGGCCAAAGTCCTGTTTGAAGGACCTGAGCCGGGCACGCTAGTCCAGTATTTCAAGGACGATGCCACCGCATTCAACAATGTGAAAAAGGGCACCATCGCCGGCAAAGGAGTCCTGAACAACCGGATCTCCGAATACCTGATGATGCGTCTGACCGAAGCCGGCATCCCGACACATTTCATTCGACGCCTGAACATGCGCGAGCAGCTGGTTCGCGAGGTTGAAATTGTACCGGTTGAAGTCGTCGTTCGGAACATCGCCGCAGGTTCCATCTGCAAGCGCTTCAACATCGAGGAAGGCACACCCCTGCCACGCTCGATTGTTGAATATTATTACAAGAATGATGAACTTGGTGATCCGCTGATCTCCGAAGAGCACATTACCGCATTTGGCTGGGCCACACCGCCTGAAATTGACGACATGCTGTCGATGAGCCTGCGCATCAACGATTTTCTGTCCGGACTGTTTCTGGGTATTGGCCTCAAGCTGATCGATTTCAAACTGGAATACGGGCGTCTCTTCGATGAGAACGAGCAGGTTCGTCTGGTTCTCGCGGATGAGATTTCTCCTGATGGCTGCCGTCTTTGGGACGTCGCAACCAACGAAAAAATGGACAAAGACCGTTTCCGTCGCGATCTCGGCGGTGTCGAGGAGGCGTATCAGGAAGTCGCGCGCCGCCTCGGTATCCTTCCCGAGTCAGAGCCGCAGGACGTAAAAGGTCCTACGACTATCCAATAACCACTGATTTCGAGCAGGTCCGTTGAAAGCGCGCATACATATCACCCTTAAAAACGGCGTCCTCGATCCCCAGGGCAAAGCGATCCACCAATCGCTGGAAGGTCTCGGGTTCGACGGTGTCAACGATGTCCGACAGGGCAAGTTCATCGAAATTGAGCTTGCCGATGGTGACGCCACGGCGGCAAAGGCGAAAGTATCGGAGATGTGCGAACAGCTTCTCGCCAACACGGTGATCGAGGATTATGCCGTCGAAATCGACGACTAGCCTGCTGACCTGAACCTGCCTCCTCATCCTGAGGCTGACGAAGGGTCAGCCATCCAAGCTTCGCACAGACCGAGCGGAAACCGCACACTTCGACAAGCTCAGCATGAGGCTTAAACAGCAATGCTACCCGACGTTTCAGAACAATCCACAACCAGTCGCCGTTGCGACTCGAAAGCCCGGCTGATAGCAGGGATTGATTGGATTTCGAGCCTATGACCGCAGCTGTAATTGTCTTTCCCGGATCAAACTGTGACCGCGACGTCGCCGTCTCGCTGGAGTCCGCGCTGGGGCACAAGCCGCTGATGGTCTGGCATGGCGACAGCGCCCTTCCCGATGTTGACCTGATCGTTGTGCCTGGCGGGTTTTCCTATGGTGACTATCTGCGTTCAGGTGCCATGGCCGCCAACAGCCCGATCATGCGCGAAGTCATGTCCCGCGCCAGGAACGGAACGCCCGTATTGGGGATCTGCAACGGATTTCAGGTGCTGACCGAATGTGGCCTGTTGCCGGGCGTGTTGATGCGCAATGCGAGCCTCAAATTCGTCTGCCGCGATGTTGATTTGCGGGTAGAACGCGCCGACACCGTCTTCACCGGCCAATACACAAAGCATCAGGTGATCCGCATTCCCGTTGCGCATCATGACGGCAACTACTTCACGGACCCCGATACCCATAAGGCGCTGGAAGATAACGGCCAGGTCGCGTTCCGCTACTGCACCGCTGACGGCTCACTGACCGAAGATGCCAATCCGAATGGTTCAATAGCGAATATCGCAGGCATTCTGAACAAAACGGGAAACGTGCTCGGCATGATGCCCCACCCCGAACGCCTCGCCGACCCACTTCTTGGCGGCCTTGACGGCGCGCCGATGTTCTCCGCCCTTGCCGAAGCGATCGCAGCATGAGCGCCTCTGCCCGACGCCCCGAAGACCTGATGGGCCTGAGCGAGGATGAGTACGACACCATCCTCGACATCATGGGCCGCGACCCAAATTTCACCGAACTCAGCATTTTCTCGGTGATGTGGTCAGAGCACTGCTCCTACAAATCCTCGAAATTCTGGCTCAAAACCCTACCCACCGAAGGACCGCAAGTCATTCAGGGCCCTGGTGAAAACGCCGGTGTTATCGATATCGGTGACGGACTGGCCGCGATCTTCAAGATCGAAAGCCACAACCATCCGAGCTTCATCGAACCCTATCAGGGCGCAGCCACGGGCGTGGGCGGCATCATGCGTGATGTGTTCACCATGGGTGCGCGACCAGTCGCCAATTTGAACGCATTGCGTTTCGGTAGCCCCGACCACCCCAAGACCCGTCACCTGATCAACGGCGTGGTCGCTGGAATTGGCGGCTATGGCAATTGTATCGGCGTCCCGACCGTGGGCGGTGAGGTCAATTTCGACCCGGGCTACAACGGCAACATCCTGGTCAATGCGATGACTGTCGGTCTGGCGGCAACGGACAAGATTTTCTATTCCGCCGCCGCAGGCGTTGGCCTGCCCGTGGTGTATGTGGGTTCCAAGACCGGACGCGACGGCATCCACGGCGCAACCATGGCGTCAGCCGAATTCGACGATGATTCTGCAGACAAGCGGCCCACAGTTCAGGTCGGCGACCCGTTCACAGAGAAATTGTTGCTCGAAGCCTGTCTGGAACTGATGGCCACGGACGCGATCGTGGCCATTCAGGATATGGGCGCTGCGGGTCTGACCTCCTCCTCAGTCGAAATGGCAAGCAAGGGCAATGTCGGTATCACCCTCAATCTGGATGACGTGCCCCAGCGTGAAACCGAAATGCAGCCCTTCGAGCTGATGTTGTCGGAAAGCCAGGAGCGCATGCTCATGGTTCTCAAGCCGGGCCGTGAGGATGAAGCCCGCGCGATCTTCGAAAAATGGGAACTCGATCTTTCGGTGATCGGCACCACCAATGACAGCGAGCGACTTGTACTGACATCCGCCGGTGAGGTTGTTGCCGACATACCCGTGCCGCCGCTGGTTGCAGCCGCTCCGGAATACGAACGTCCATGGACGGCAACGCCGCCCCGGGAAGTACTCGGCCCGGACGATGTCCCTGCCCCGTTCGATCTGGGTGTCGCACTTCTGACGTTGATCGAAAGTCCTGATCTGTGCTCACGGCGCTGGATCTGGGAGCAATATGATCACATGGTTATGGGAGACACGGTTGCCCGCCCGGGTGGTGATGCCGCCCTTGTGCGCGTGCATGGCACTGAAAAGGCTCTGGCGATCAGTACCGATTGCACCCCGCGTTACGTGGAAGCCAATCCGATCGAGGGCGGCAAACAGGCCGTTGCAGAAGCCTGGCGCAATGTCACTGCGGTCGGCGCAACACCGCTTGCCGTCACCAACAACCTGAATTTCGGCAACCCTGAACGCCCGGAAATCATGGGTCAGTTGGTTGGTGCTGTGCAGGGAATGGGAGCGGCCTGTATCGCACTCGACAGTCCGGTCGTGTCAGGCAATGTCTCGCTCTACAACGAGACCAACGGCGTTGCGATCCTACCCACGCCGGTCATCGGCTGTGTCGGACTGCTTGGTGATGTGAACAAGCGCATGTGCTCTGCTTTTCAAAATAATGGCGACATGGTGTTCGTGGTTGGCGAAACCTCGGGCTGGCTTGGCTGCTCAATCTATCAACGCGATATGGCTGGCGGCAGCGCTGGAGCTCCCCCACCAGTGGATCTGGATATCGAGCGCCGGAACGGCGACTTCATCCGGACAAGCATCGCAGAAGGGCACTTAACGGCCTGCCACGACGTCAGTGACGGCGGATTGGCCATCGCACTGGCCGAAATGGCTATTGCCGGTGGTCTTGGTGCTGAAATCGACCACAAACCTGAAATCCCGGTCCACGCCTGGGCGTTCGGTGAAGACCAGGCTCGCTACGTGATCACCACAAACGACCCGAAAGGGTTTACCGGCGCAGCCGCAGCCGCACAGGTGCCTCTGACCCGCCTCGGCACCGTCGGTGGTGCTGCGTTGACACTCCCCGGAGCGAAGCCTATATCCGTCGAGAGCCTGCGTGAGGCACACACACGCTGGCTGCCGGAGTATATGGGTACGCGCTAGGCGGCCCAAACACCCCCGGGGGAGCGATACAAGATGCCTATGGCCGCGAGTGATATTGAACGTCTGATCAAAGACGCTATGCCTGATGCCGAAGTGCGGATAGACGATCTGCGCGGCGACGGAGATCACTATCTGGCCAATGTCGTATCGTCGGCCTTTGTCGGCAAATCCCGGGTCCAGCAACATCAAATGGTTTATGAAGCCCTTCAAGGCCGGATGGGGGGTGAGCTACACGCGCTTGCACTCCAGACCTCAGCCCCCGAAGCCGGCTGACCGACAGCATAATTGGAGTTCAACATGAGCGACACCGTCAACGAGCGGATCAAAACCGACATCGATCAGAATGAAGTAATGCTCTTCATGAAAGGTACGCCTGTGTTTCCGCAATGCGGTTTCTCAGCGGCTGTTGTCCAAATTCTCAACCATGTCGGCGTGAAGTTTGGCAGCGCCGACGTACTGGTCGACCCGGAAATCCGCGATGGCATCAAGGCCTACACCAATTGGCCGACCGTCCCGCAGCTCTATGTGAAGGGTGAATTTGTGGGAGGCTGTGACATTATCCGCGAGATGTTCGAAGCCGGAGAGCTTGAGCAGATGCTCGACGAAAAAGGCATCGCACGCGAAGCTGCCTGAGGCACATCTGATAGTTTCTGGAAACGGGCTGCGGATTTCGCGGCCCGTTTTCGTTTGTCAGTCAGCCCGCGGGGGAATGAAGCCTGACCCAACCACCAACTGATCCACGGCGCAGGTTCAGCAGCGAGGAATCCCGGGGTCTGATCTACGGCACCTCCGCATTCCTCATGTGGGGATTCACGCCGTTCTACTTCAACGCCATGGACCGTTTACGTGTTGAGGAAATCGTCGCACATCGGATTGTCTGGTGCGTGTTGTTTCTCATCGTCGTGCTGACTGTGGCGCGCCAGTGGCCTGCCGTATGGCGCGCGCTGACCAATCGCAAGGTCCTGCTGATTCTGTTCACCACAGCGGTGCTGAATTCCCTCAACTGGGGCATCTATATCTATTCCGTGGTGACGGACCAGTTACTCGCTGCCAGCCTGGGATACTTTCTCAATCCGATCGTGAATGTATTGCTGGGATTGTTCTTCCTGCACGAACGCCTGTCCCGCATGCAGATTGTCGCCGTCGCACTGGCCGTGATCGGTGTCGCCACTCAGATTATCGGCTTCGGCGAACTTCCCTGGATTGCACTGAGCATCGCTGTGCTGTTCGGGCTATACGGTCTGCTTCGAAAAACCGTCGATGCCGGCGCGCCCGTCGGCCTGTTTGTCGAATGCCTGCTACTCAGTCCATTTGCCATGAGCTGGCTGATCTGGCTGGATCTCCACGGTCAGGGTGCGTTTGGGCAATTTGGTGTCGAGTTCGATGCATTGATCGCCTTCGCCGGCCTCGTCACCGGCATCCCGCTTGTGCTGTTTGCTGCCGGCGCCCGGCGGATCAAGCTAGCCACCATCGGATTGCTACAATACATCGCTCCTTCGGCCTATCTGGTCATGGCACTGACCATTTATGACGAGCCATTCGAGTTGGCAGATTTCATAACATTCGGGTGTATCTGGGGTGCGTTGATCCTTTACACGCACGAAATCTGGCGGACGCGGATCGTGTGACCTGCTGCCGCGTTGAATCCTGCGCGTTCGAGGCGCAAAATGGTGAAAACCGCGATCCGACAATGGAGGAAACCACGATGTCACTGTTCTGGCTTGATCACGTCAATGTCCGCACCACAAATCTCGATGCCATGTCGGCATTCTATGAAGATATCCTGGGTCTCAAGCGCGGCAAGCGCCCAAGTTTTGAATTTGGCGGTGCCTGGCACTATTGCGGTAAGCAGGCCGTGGTTCATCTCGTCGAGTCAGCCAAAAAGTTCAAGACCGAGGAAGCCCAAGTCGAGCATTTTGCATTCCGTTCGAATGGCACCGTGAAAGCCTTTCAGAAAAAGATGCGCGACACGGACACCCCTTACAACGTCGTTCCGTTGACCGAGATCAACATGATCCAGGTGAATGTCTTTGACCCGGATGGCAACAAGATTGAAATCCAGTTCGCAGCCAGCGAAGCCGACATGGAACCCTTTAACGGTTCCCCGGCAGCACGCCGCCGTGCGCGCAAGGGCGCGTCACTAAATGTCGCCGGCCCCATGCCGCTCAAGAAGTCCAAGGCCAAGACATCGAAGACCAACAAGCGCCTCGGCGTGCCAAACCCAATCAAGGCACCGACGAAGCGCAACCCGCCATATTGAGCTGATATCTCAGAGCGCGGTTATTCCGCTCCCGGTGATCAAACTTTTGTGTTTTGATCAGGCCTGAGGAATGCCGCATATGCAGTTCTACAGTCATTGAAGTGTTTTATTGAGGTGTTGAAAATGCGTCGTAACGCGATTTCCGGAACCATTGCCCGCAAAGCCGGTGCTCTGGCCTTTGCCGGGGCCCTACTGTCCGCTGTGGCATTGGGCACCACCAGCGCACACGCGCAGGATGCTTACGGCGCCAAGGTTGGCGAAGTCATACCGCATCAGCTTGAGGTTCCTGATCAGACCAATCAGGTACAGAGCTTCGTGACCCTGAAGAAGAACAAGGGTCTGATTATGCTCTTCTCCCGCTCGCTGGCGTGGTGACCCACCTGCATTAGCCAAGCGGTCGCTTGGAATGACAAAGTAGATTACGTGCACGAGAATGGCTTTGAGGTCGTCTCGATAACGGCAGATGACGTCGACACGCTCAAGCGTTTCGCGGCACGTCGGAAGATTAAGTTCCCGCTTCTCTCGGATGAGAAGAAGGAAGCCATTGCGGCCTTCAATCTGTTCAACGATCGGTTTCCCGAAGGCAGCCGCTATTATGGCACCGCTGTGCCACAGGTTGTCGTTGTCGGCGCCAACGGCGTTGTGACCCGTACATTCTCAGGCCACGGCTACACCTCGGATGAGGAAATTGAGGGTATCGTCGACCGCGCAGCGGCCGGTCCCGCAAGCTAGTTGCCTATGCATGGTCTCCGCACCCTGTTTGGCGTTGTGTTTCTCTTCGGAATGCTCGCGGTGCCGGGCGTGCAGGCACAGGACGCAATCCCTCAGGGCGTGAAGGTCGGTTCAGCGATTCCGCATATGCTCGAGGTGCCAGACCAGACCAGTCAGGTGCAAAGCTTCGGGGCCCTGAAGAAAACTCGCGGACTCATCCTGATCTTCTCCCGTTCACTCTCCTGGTGACCCTATTGCGTTGACCAGGCGGTCGTCTGGAATGGCAGAATAGAAGACTTCAGGACACTCGGATACGAGGTCGCCACAGTCACCTATGATCCGATATCCAAGTTGCAACGGCTTTCACGGGGCGCAAAAATCAAATACCCGATGCTTTCGGATGAGAAATCGGAAATTATTCGGGCATTCGGATTGCTCGCCACGGATTACGCGCCGGGCAGCTTCTATCACGGCATCCCCCATCCTGCGATTGTCGTGATCAACGCCCAGGGCGTGATCAGCCATCGCTTCTCTGAGCGACGCTACACGGACCGTCCCGAAGTGGACGACGTGCTGGTAGCGCTCAAACGCGACGCCAAGAGCTAGACCAAAGCACCAACGAAAAAGGCCGCCCGAAGGCGGCCTTTTGTAATTCTTCGGTCGAAGAGACCCTTTACAGCGAATAATATTCGATGACGAGGTTCGGTTCCATCTGAACCGGGTATGGCACATCGGCCAGCTTTGGGCCGCGGGTGAACGTACCCTTCAGGGCATTCAAATCCACGTCCATATATTCGGGAAGATCACGCTCGGACGAAGCGATGGCTTCGAGAACAAGCGGCAACTCGCGGGACTTTTCCTTCACCTCAATCACGTCACCATCCTGAACCTGAAAGGACGGAATGTTGACCTTTTTGCCGTTCACACGAATATGGCCGTGGTTCACGAACTGGCGGGCGGCAAAGACCGTCGGGACGAACTTCATACGATAGATCACCGCATCGAGACGACGCTCGAGCAACTCAATCAGGTTTTCACCCGTATCACCGCGACGACGAACTGCTTCGTCAAAATAGCGGCGGAACTGGCGCTCGCCAACATCACCATAATATTTGCGAAGCTTCTGCTTCGCCATCAGGTGGAGGCCGTAATCAGAAGGCTTTTTGCGTCGACGGCCGTGTTCACCCGGTCCGTATTCTCGACGATTGATAGGGCTCTTGGCGCGCCCCCAAAGATTCTCGCCCAGACGGCGATCAATCTTGTATTTCGCGGAATGCCGCTTTGACATATTTCTTTTCCAGTCTTGTCTTTTGTTGTCCCGATTAGCACTGCCCAAACATGGGACAGCACGGGAGTCGGTCTTTGCCGATCCACGTTCCCGGGAATTGCGCCGCACTATAGGGATCGACGAAGGGAAGTCAAACGCACTTTGAACAGTGCGACCGGGTATTTATTACGTGTTTTCAGGTATATGGACCTATGAGCAGCACGCCAGACCCACACGGTGCCCGAAGCCGTCATCTCAAGGGAATTTCGATCACCGCATTCGGTGTTCTGATCCTGACTCCGGACGGGCTTTTGACTTCTCTCGTAGCGGCAGATGTCCGTACCGCGCTGTTCTGGCGCGGTCTGTTCATGGCCCTCGCTTTGACCGCATTTGTCCTTTTGCGTTACCGCAGGAACGTCGGAAAGACGATCCGGGCTCTCCTGACAGGCCCACAAGTGTTTGTCGCTTTGATGTTCGCGGTCTCTTCCATCGGATTTGTCGTATCCGTGGTCACCACCAGCGTCGCCAACACACTCTTTATCGTCGCCAGCGCACCATTGTTTTCTGCACTACTGGGCTGGATTGCGCTCGGCGAACGCACGCCCCCCCGCACCATCATCGCAATTCTGATCGCAATGACCGGTATGGCTGTGATTTTCGCTGAAGGCCTGGGACGTGGTGATCTGTGGGGCAATGTCGCAGCGCTCATCACTGCGCTGTCCTGGGCCTGTATGGTGGTCGTGCTAAGCCATGCCAAAATCAAGGACCCAGCGCCTGCACTGGCATTGGGCGGCTACATGATCGCCGGAGCAGCCTTCCTCGTCGCACCAACCATTGCGGTCGTCACGCTGGATCTGGTTTGGCTTGCAATTCTGGGGCTCTTTGTCTTGCCGGTCTCATTTTTCCTGATCGGTCTCGGCCCACAATATATCCCGCCACCCGAGGTCAGCCTGATTATGCTGCTGGAAGCCGTACTTGGGCCGATCTGGGCCTGGTTCTTCATCGCCCAGTCACCCTCACCCCAAACCATGCTCGGCGGCGCGCTAATTCTGGTTACGCTGGCGATCCATTTCGCAATCGGGCTCGTCAGAGAACAACAGCAGGGCAGCTAGTCTTCGATCTCGCCGCGCGCGCGTTTTGCGTTCTGCGTGTCCTGCCAGCTTCGGGTCAACGCACTGATCATGCCGTGGAAGGTACGCACTTCCTGCTCGGTCATACGCCCGCGCTGAAGCATGGCACGCAGATTGCGCACCACAGTTTTTTTCAGATTTGGTGCACGGAAGAAGCCCCCGGCATCGAGCTCGCGTTCCAGACGCTCAAACAGCTCCATGACCTCATGCTTTTCAGCAAGCCGCGTACCTGACATTTCAAATGTTTCAACCGGTGTGTCATCACCAGCCGTAAACCACTCGTAAGCCACCACAAGAACGGCTTGAGCCAGGTTTAGTGAGGAATAAGCCGGGTTCAGTGGCACCGAAATGACCGTGTCTGCCAGCACGATGTGATCATTGGTCAACCCGGAACGCTCCGGGCCAAACAACAGACCAACCTCGTCCCCCCGTTCATGGGCCGCACGCATCTCCGCCCCGGCCTGCCGTGGCGTGATCACGCGGACGGTGATTTCCCGCGGCCGCGCTGTCGTCGCATAGAGCGTGGTGAGGCCGGCTATGGCCTTCTCGGTGGTCTCGAACACCCGGGCATTGTCGAGCACTTCGGTGGCCCCCGAAGCCATGGTCACAGCCTTCTGGTTCGGCCAGCCCTGACGCGGTTTGACCAGCGACATCCGGTTCAAGCCGCAATTGAGCATAGCCCGCGCCACAGCGCCGATATTCTCACCCAACTGCGGCTCTACAAGGACAACGCGCGGGCCGCCGATCAACGATTCCTGAGTGCGATCTGTACCGGCCATCAGTCCTGTTTCCTCATTCCACCAAAAAATATCGTTGAAACCACTGCACCAGCAAACGCCAGTCCCAGTGCAATCTGCAGCAATCCGGTTACCGCAAATGCACCCGTCATGTCGATCCGGTCTGCAATTGGCTGGCTGTAAAGTGGTGAGGCAAAAAGACCGAAGAACTGAAAAAAGGTCAGTCCACCCACGAAACGCCCACGCAGGCTGACCGGTGCAATCGCAAGCAACCACGCAAAGAATGTCGGCATGAGTGGACCAAATCCGATTCCGGCAAACACCATGCCCAACATGGCTTGGGGAAGTGCTTGCGCCGTGGCTGCCAACAGTAACCCAGCGCCCAGAAACAAAAAGCATCCAGCGAGAATAATGTTGATGTCAAAACGACCGCGCAAACGCCTATAAAATATCGCGATGGACGCAGCAACCGCATTGAAAATAGCAATCGAGATTCCTGCCAAAAAGGCCGCGGAGATGCCAATCTCCGGCAACAGAAAAGGCATTTGAGAGGGAATGATGAACGTGGAAACCATGCTCAACCAGATCAGGACATAGATCACAGCTGCGCCGAGAAATGCCTTGCGCGGAGTTCCGGTTGCATCTCCCCCGGTCTGACCGCTCGAAATTGAACGCGCCGGTTCTCGGATGCCCAGGAAAACGAGTGGCAGAACAACCAATGCCAGCGCATACAGGTAGAATGGCAACCGCCAGTCTGTTTCAGCAAGCATCCCAGCCACTGTTGTTCCGCCTGCCACCGCAAAAACCATCATCGAGACCTGTAGACCCGCCATCCGATTTCGCGCTTCGCCATCGTAGAAGTCCCCGATAAGAGTCGTCGCAGCGGTCAATATCATTCCGGCCGCGATGCCCAATATGGCGCGGCTAACTAAAATTTCTATCAGCCCCTCAAGCCATATCCCTGCCGTACCGCTCACCACGTATACGACGAGAGCGCTCAGCAACACCGGCTTGCGCCCGATCCTGTCAACGAACATCCCTGAAATCGGCGCAGACAGAGCAATGAACAGTGCCGTGATCGTCAAGACCATTCGCGTCAGCAAGGCCGCATCTGGCACATCGGTATAAGCGCGCTCAATCGCAGGAAGTGATGGCGCTACCGCAGCCAGGGCAAACAAGGTGAGGCTGCTCGCCGACAAGATCGCGATCGCACGCAACACCCCGCCGCCGTCTGCCGCGTGTTCTGTCGTTTCTGATGGAATCAAAACTGGCCCGCCCTTCGTCGCGCAGATGAACGCGTCACCTGCGCGTCGTCAAGGCGAGAGGGCAGACTTATTGATGTAGCGTGCCGTCCGGATTGAACGCGTTAAAGGCAAACGCAAAGGTCATGTCGTGGTGCGCGTCTTCAAGTCCTGCCGAGGTCCGGCGCTGGACCGTCACATAGCCGATATCGCGACTTTCCTTGATATAGGACACGTCGAGTACGGATAGTTGCCCTGGCTCCCAGGCAATCACCAGATCGCCAGCTTCGACGCGCTTTTCCCGGCGCAACAGATCGAGCGACCAGGCCTCATCGCCAACAGCCACCACATAGGCCAGTGGCGCAATACCCTCGACCTTTGGCACTCCGGGGATGAATGGTTCATCGGCTGTGTCATAACCGGCATAGGGATTCACACCGTAGTTGCGGGGAAAGCCCGGCGGACGCTCCAGAATATCGGCTTTGGGAAACCTATCCGCAAAGATAGCAAAGGGCTCAACCCGGCTCGGAATGATCGTGAGTGCTTCTCCGGAAAATTTCCCGACGAGCCCTTCTCCCGTGAACTGCTGCCACCAGCTTTCGGTTTGCCGGTCATACATGACCAGATCGGAGAAACGCAGATTGCCCGTGGTTCCGAAATCGAGCACCTGATCGTCAATCCGGCGGTCAAAAACAATCGAAGTGTTGCACAGCGGGCAGAAGGTGACAGCAATCGGGATGCCCCCCAGCGTGTCGTTGACGATCTCATGCCACATCAGCACCGTCAGCGGGTAAGCACGGGTAGCACCGTTGACCGTTACGGAGATCACCGGTTCACGTTCATCATGAACCAGACGCGCCTTTTCCAGCTCGCCGATGGTCGGTTCATCGATTGCCGGGATCACATCACGCTTGATGCCACCTGTAACGATCTCGGACAGATCAACGCTATGCCGAGAGAAATCGGTTTTCCGCCAGTCCTTCTCCCATAGATCGACATCAGCCTGTGCCGCATACGCGGTTAGCAACAACGCCACAAAGCCAAGAACCGGGATACGAAATTTGAACAACGACATGAATTCACCCTTTTGATCAGACGGCAATCTAGCCTGTGAACCAAGGCAATGGCATGACGCTGCCTTCAAAACGATGTGATGAGACGCCGCTTAGCTCCGTGCACGGAGCAGCTTGTAGACGATCGCATCGTCCAGCGCGTTATAGGCGGCGTCGATAATGTTGGGAGAAATGCCGACCGTGCCCCAGCGATGTCCGGTTTCGTCAGTGGATTCGATCATCACACGGGTGACGGCGGCTGTGGCCTGCTGTGGTGTCAGGATACGCACCTTGAAGTCGACCAGACGCATGGTTTCCAATTCGGGATATTTTGGCAGCAACGCCTTACGCATTGCGTCATCCAGCGCATTGACCGGGCCGTTGCCCTCAGCAACCTGCATCGTTGCCTGACCATCAATTTCCATCTTTACAACGGCCTGACTGATGGTGGTGATGTCACCGCGGGCATTGAAGCGACGTTCCACTTCGGAACGGAAGCTTTCCATCACATAGAAGCCAGGCAAATCCCCAAGTGCGCGACGCGCGAGCAGTTCGAAACTCGCTTCGGCACCATCGTAGGTATAGCCCTCGAACTCGCGGGCCTTTACATCTTCGACAAGGCGGGAAATGCGTGGGTCTTTGGAATCCACATCAATATCCGCTTCGCGCAAGCGTGAGAGAATATTCGAGCGACCTGCCTGATCCGACACAACGATATGACGCGCATTGCCGACGACTTCCGGGTCTACATGTTCATAGGTTTTCGGGTCTTTCTGTACGGCAGAAACATGCAGCCCGCCTTTATGGGTGAAAGCCCCTTCACCAACATAGGCAGCATGGCGATCGGGTGCACGATTGAGCAATTCGTCGAGCAGGCGTGACACATGCGTCAGCTTCCGCAGCTCATTCACTGCAATTCCAGTCTCGTAGGCCCCGTCATATTTGAGCATCAGATTGGGAATAAGCGTGATCAGATTGGCATTGCCGCAGCGCTCGCCAAGCCCATTGATGGTCCCCTGCACATGGCGCACACCCGCTTCGACCGCCGCCAGTGTGTTTGCCACGGCGTTTCCGGTGTCATCATGAGTGTGGATGCCCAGACGATCGCCCGGAATGTGTTCGATAACCTCGGAAACAATCCGTCGGATGTCATGGGGCAGCATGCCTCCATTGGTGTCACACAGCACCACCCAGCGGGCGCCGTTCTCATAGGCTGCCTTCACGCAAGCCAGCGCATAGTCCGGATTGGCCTTGTAGCCGTCAAAGAAATGCTCGGCGTCGAACAGTACCTCGTCCTTGCGGGTGGTGGCGTAGGCGATGCTCTCGCCGATCATGGTGACGTTGTCTTCGCGCGGAATGCCCAACGCGAGATCGACATGAAAATCCCAGGTCTTGCCAACCATGCAGGCTGAATCCGCTGCCGTGGACAGAATTGCATTGATACCGGGATCGTTCGCAGCGCTGTGATCCGCCCGGCGGGTCATACCGAAGGCCGTAAAACGCGCTTTCTTCATTCCCGGAGAGGTTTCGAAGAAGGCGTCATCAACAGGATTCGCACCCGGCCAGCCACCCTCGACATAGTCGACCCCCAAATCATCAAGCGCGCGCGCAATCGCCCGTTTGTCATCGACCGAGAAATCCACGCCGCGGGTTTGTGCCCCGTCACGCAGGGTCGTATCAAACAGATAAATGCGTTCAGCCATGATCCTCAGCCCTCACGTCGCCAGGTTGTGCCACCCGCGCCGTCTTCCAGCACGACGCCTTGCGCGACGAGCTCGTCACGGATTTCATCGGCCCGGGCGAAGTCCTTGTCAGCGCGTGCTGCGTTGCGTTCAGCGATCAGGGAATCAATGGCAGCATCACCGTCACCCTGGAACCAGACTTCGGGATCCTGCTGCAAAATGCCCAGAATACGCCCAGCGGCCTTCAATGCGCCGGCCCCAACCCTGACAGCGACCGCGTCGCCTTCCTTATCAGCGGCGAACACAGCATCCGCAACGGCGTGAACACCAGCCAAAGCTGCCGGCGTATTCAGGTCGTCGCGCAACCCGGTCATGACATCATCGGGAACGCCATCGGTTTCGAGAGCTTCACCTTCCGCAAGGGCCAGAGCACGATAGAAGCGGTTCAGTTCCTGCCGCGCCTCGCGGACACCATCCTTGGTGAAGTCGAGCGGCTGGCGATAATGGGTTTTCAGCAAGGCCAGACGTAGGGCCTCACCGGGAAACTCCGTGAGCAGGTCCGTGACCGTGTAGAAGTTGCCCAGCGACTTGGACATTTTCTCGCCTTCACTCATCAGATAACCATTGTGCATCCAGTATCGTGCAAATTGCGCGTCGGGATGGGCGCACAGGGATTGCGCAATCTCGTTCTCATGATGCGGGAAAACCAGATCAACGCCGCCGCCATGAATATCGAAAGACGTTCCCAGATGTTCCTTGCTCATCGCCGAACACTCGAGATGCCAGCCTGGCCGTCCCTTGCCCCAGGGGCTTTCCCAGCCGGGCTGGTCATCCGTGGACGGTTTCCAGAGCACAAAGTCGGACGGGTCCTGCTTATAGGGCGCGATCTCAACCCGGGCGCCTGCGATCATCTCGTCACGGTTGCGCCCCGAAAGCTTTCCGTATTCCGGCATGGAAGGCACGTTGAACAGGACATGCCCTTCCGCCTCATAGGCATGGCCTTTGGCAATGAGGTCCTCGATCAAAGCAATCATCTGGGGAATATGGTCGGTTGCCCGCGGCTCGACATCCGGTGCTGCACATCCGAGATCAGCTGCCGCGACGTGAAAATTTGCTGCCGTACGCGCCGTCAGATCATCAATACTTTCACCGTTCTCGAACGCGCGATCGATGATCTTGTCATCCACATCGGTGATGTTGCGCGCGTAGGTCACGGCGCTCTCGCCATAGAGCAGGCGCAGCAGCCGCGCGAGCACATCAAAAATCACCAGCGGGCGGGCATTGCCGATATGGATATCGTCATAGACCGTCGGTCCACACACATACATGCGCACCGAAGCTGGATCGATCGGCTCGAAAGCCTCTTTTTGACGCGTATAGGTGTTGTGGAGATGAAGGGTCATCGGAGCTCTCGGATTGGATTGCAGATCGCATGGCATTCAAACCCACGCAGACAGGGCCTGTCAGACGATAATTCGCCCGCTGGCAGCGCAACATCGAAGGGACCCAAGATCAAACATGGCCGCGTGTATAGCGCCGATGGGAAAACAAGGCAATTCAAGGGTTTGGCCTAGGCCTTACCTCGGAATGCATTGGTGATCGGATAGCGTCGGTCACGGCCAAACGACCGGCTTGTCAGCTTCACCCCCGGAGGCGCCTGACGGCGCTTGTATTCGGAAAGCTCCAGCAAGCGCCAGATGCGCTGCACGGTGGCTGCATCAAAGCCCTTGGCTTCCAGCTCTGCGCCACCCAGATCTTCCTCGATCAGCCCGTGTAAAATGGCATCAAGCGTCTCGTACGGCGGCAGTGAATCCTCGTCCTTCTGGTCTGGACGCAGTTCTGCGGATGGCGGTTTGGAAATCATCCGTTCCGGGATCACGATGCCTTCCGGCCCCATCACATCATTGGGGAAATGATCATTGCGCCAATGACAGAGTGCAAAGACGTCACTCTTGTAAACATCCTTGATCACCGAATAGCCGCCATTCATATCGCCATAAATGGTCGCGTAGCCGACTGACATTTCGGACTTGTTGCCTGTCGTCACCAGCATTGAACCGGTGGCGTTGGAGATCGCCATCAGCAATGTCCCGCGTGCGCGACTTTGGATGTTCTCCGCCGTCACCCCTGAAGCCGGTTCGTTGAAGACCTCGGTCAGCATTTCGTCAAACGCGCCCATCGCCGGGCCGATATTGGCGCTGTCGTATCGCACCTCCAACCGCTGGGCGAGTTCAAGGGCGTCCTCCAAACTGTCCTTGCTGGTGTAGGGAGACGGCATCATCACGCAATGCACCCGGTCTTGCCCCAGCGCATCGACGGCGACCACAGCCGTAATTCCGGAATCAATTCCACCTGACAAGCCAAGCACAACCCCGGGGAACCCGTTCTTGTTCACGTAATCCCGCAGACCGAGAACCATCGCCTGATAGATGCGCTCTTTGCCTTCGATCCAGTCATTGACCTCGCCACTGACACAGGACCAACCGTCTTTATCGCGCGCCCATTCGGTCGTGGTCATATCTTCGACGAACTGGCGTGATGCCGCAGCCATTCGACGATCCGCATTCAACACAAACGAACCGCCGTCAAAGACCAGTTCGTCCTGACCTCCAACCTGGTTCACATAGATCAGCGGCAATTCGGTCTCGGTGACCCGCGCCACAGCGTGATTCATCCGCACATCAACCTTGTCCCGCTCATAGGGACTGCCATTGATGATGACGAGAATTTCAGCACCTGATTCCATCAGAGTTTCTGCCACATCTGGTGTCCACATATCCTCACAGACAGCGAGACCAAGACGCACACCGCGGAAATTCACGGGGCCCGGCAATTCACCTGCATCAAAGATCCGCTTCTCATCAAAGACGCCGTAATTGGGCAAATCCCATTTGAAACGCAGGGTCTGCACCTTGCCATCATCGAGCACGGCAGCAGCATTGAAGCGCCGTCCCGCATCATCCAGCCATGGTGTTCCAATGATCAAACCAGGACCGCCATCAGCCGTTTCAGTCGCCAGTTCCTCCACGGCCTTCATCGAAGCGAGAACAAACGCGTTCTTGAGGATGAGATCTTCGGGTGGATATCCGGTGATGCACAATTCGGTGCCCACAACCAGATCTGCCCCCTGCTCCGAGGCGGCTAGACGAGCTGCGCGAATTTTCGCGACATTCCCTTCGATATCCCCGACGACGGGGTTCAACTGGGCGAGCGTGATCTTCAGAGAATCGGTCATGAAACAGAGCGGTCTGGGTTGCTGAGCGTCGGACGGTATGCAGCGGCGCACAGAGTGTCAACGCGACACGGTGCGGGCCTCAACTCAATCGAGATACTCAAAAAGAATAGCGGTGGCAAACCCACTATCATCGGTTCGCATCACACGATGAATACGGGAATTGCGAAAACTGGCCTGCAGAATTTCGGCTTCGGTCAATCCAAGCCGGGCGGTCAGATGCAGAGCAGAACGCTGCCCCTTGTCAGACTTTGCCTCGTTCTTCAAACCTTTCAGATAGTCCATCAGGTTCCGTTCCTTGCGGTTTCGCTCCCAGATGTAGTGGCCATAGCCAACAATGGCGACAACCGCCGTCAGAATTGCCGCGATACTTGAGAGAATGCTCAACATATTCATTGAATCCCTCCTTTAACGCGGCTTACTTCTGCAGCAGGAACTCGCGACCGACCTTGACGCGCTTGGTACCGCCATATTCGACGATATCGGCCGTAGCGTATGTCTGTTGCCAGTCGCCGGGCAGGAACGAGCCCGTACCGATGGCGTCGATTGGGACATCAGCGGCTGCCATCACCTTGCATTTTTCCGGTCCGAAACCGGACGAGGCCACGATCTTCGCCTTTTCGAAACCACCTTCATCCAAACGCTCTCTTAAATGCCAGAGTGCAGCCGCGGATACACCGCCACCAATCAGATGGCGCAACTCGCCTTCGGTGCGGTAGCCCCGAATGGCATCGGGTGCATGGCGCTCCAGCACCGCGTAGCTCTGGGTCGGGTCAAGGTTTTCGATATAGCGACCGCCGGGCGTATCGAGACGTAGGGATATCTGCCCATTGCGGACCATCTCCGGGAAGCGGCGGCAAACCTCAAGAGAATCACTGATCTCACGCCCAAAATAGTCGACCAGGACGGTCAGGGATTCATCTGGATGGGTCTCACGGAACATTTCAGCGGCGCGCACCGTCGATCCAGCATATCCGATCAACGCGTGGGGCATGGTGCCGATACCCCGCTCCTGACCAAAATAATGTGCCGTCGCATCGGTCGCATTTCCAACAAAGCCGATTGCGCCAACCTTGCGCGCAGCCCGCGCGGAACCAACTGACGCCGCATAGGCCATCAACTCGGCCATATCCGGGCCGGCGCAATGGCGGGCATCAAATGCCATGAACGCCACATTGGGCAGATCCACGCACATGGCTGCTGCATTGTAGGCAGCGACACAAGCCGCGCCGAGCTTTTGCAGAAAAAGCGTTTCCAAGTCGACCAAATCATGGAAGGAGCCCGAGATATACATCAACGGCTCACCCGCTCCGACCCAACGGCCTTCATCAAAGCGTAAATCGATGTCGAATTTCGTATCCCGTGCTTCCGCAACACTTTCCAGCCAGTCCAATGCCAGCTTCGTCGCCGAGATCACCGGACGGCGCATAAATACCGCATAGGTAACCGGCGTATCACCAAACTTGCCGACGATGGCGCGGGTCTTGTTGAAATAGGTATCAGTATAGGCCGTGATTTCATCAGCGCCCGGGCGCAATTCCGTACGCACCGAAGATTTGGTACTTTTGATATCGGACATCACTTCCCGGGATTCGGTGGTGCTCATGTGGCTCCCCTATCTTTCAGGACCTTAGTCTGACCCGTGGCCCGTTTTTGGGAAAGCCCCAACGGCGCCGGCCAATCAGCCGACAGACGCGGCCAGAACCTGTTCGGCTGCCGTTTCTTCACGCTGCCGCTTCAGGCGCTCAGCGATCTGGAATGCCAACTCAATAGATTGGCTGGCATTCAGGCGTGGATCACAATGGGTGTGATACCGATCGGCAAGGCCCTCTTCGGTAATTGCCTGTGCACCACCAATACATTCGGTGACATCCTGACCAGTCATCTCAAAATGAACACCGCCAGCATGACTGCCTTCAGCACGATGGACCGCAAAGAACGTATCTACTTCGGACAGGATGGAATCAAATCCGCGAGTCTTGTATCCGCTCGAAGCCTTGACCGTGTTGCCATGCATGGGATCACAGGACCAGACGACCTTTCGGCCTTCGCGCTCAACAGCACGGACCAGCGGCGGCAATCCGTCCCCGGCCTTCTCCGCCCCCATCCGACAAATCAGAGTCATACGCCCCGGATCATTCTCCGGGTTCAACACATCAAGCAAACGCAACAAGTCGTCTGTATCGAGCGAGGGGCCACATTTCATCCCAATGGGGTTTTCGACACCACTGAGATATTCAACATGAGCACCGTCAGGTTGACGGGTTCGGTCACCGATCCACAGCATGTGGGCTGAAGTATCGTACCACTTGCCGGTCAGGCTATCTTGACGGGTCAGCGCCTGCTCATAAACGAGCAACAGAGCCTCATGACTGGTGTAGAAATCGGTCTCACTAACCTGCGGGACGTTCTCGCTGGTCAGACCAC
>JABJAG010000217.1 GCA_018666195.1 Alphaproteobacteria bacterium | reverse complement strand
TTCGCGCATGGCGAATTTCTGGATCTTGCCGGTGACGGTCATCGGAAAATCATCCACGAACTTCACATAGCGCGGAATTTTCTGATGGGCAATCTGACCCTTGCAGAAGCCACGGATATCCTTGTCGGTCGTAGTTTCTCCGTCTACGAGTTTGACCCAGGCACAGAGTTCCTCGCCATATTTCGGGTCAGGAACGCCGATCACCTGCACGTCGGCAATCTTGGGATGCCTGTAGAGATACTCTTCGATCTCCCGCGGATAGAGGTTCTCCCCACCCCGGATCACCAGATCCTTGATCCGGCCGACAATGTTGAAATAACCGTCTTCATCCATCGTTGCCAGATCGCCGGTGTGCATCCAGCCTGCCGTATCGATGGCTTCGGTAGTCTTCTCTTCATCATTCCAGTAACCGCGCATTACCAGATACCCGCGCGTGCAAAATTCTCCGGTCTCCCCCGGCGCCACAATACGCCCGGCTTCGTCCACAATCTTGACCTCCACATGGGGCAGAGCGCGCCCCACAGTGGAAACCCTGCGTTCCAACTCGTCATGAACACTCGTCTGGGTCGATCCAGGGCTGGTTTCCGTCATCCCATAGGCAATTGTGACCTGCTCCATATGCATCTTGTCGATCACCCGGCGCATCACTTCGACCGGACAGGGTGAACCGGCCATCACGCCAGTGCGTAGGCTTGTAAGATCGAAACTGTCAAAATCGGGATGATCAAGCTGCGCGATAAACATGGTCGGCACACCGTAAAGCGACGTGCAGCGTTCCGCGGCGATGGTCTGCAATGTGGCAAGCGGGTCAAACGCTTCGGACGGATAGACCATGGCCGCACCGTGGGTGACGGCGGCGAGATTGCCAATCACCATTCCGAAACAGTGGTAGAGTGGCACAGGAATACAGATTCTATCCGCTTCGCTGTATTCCAGTGTTTTGCCCAGAAACAAACCGTTGTTGAGAATGTTGTGATGGGTCAGTGTCGCGCCCTTGGGAGAGCCGGTGGTGCCCGAAGTGAACTGGATATTGATCGGGTCGTCGAATTGCAGGGTCGGCGCCAAGGCCTCAATGGCCGCATGACCGGCCTTTGCGCCCATTGCCATCACATCCTGAAAGGCATGGATGCCCGGCACCGGCTCTTCGCCAATCTGAATGATGGTGTGCAGATGCGGCAGAGCCGCAGACCTCAGTCCACCCGGCTTTGCACCGTCGATCTCCGGTGCCAGTTCGCGCAACATACCAAGATAGTCACTGGTCTTGAATTGCGCCGCCGTCACAAGCGCAGCACATTCCACCTTGTTGAGCGCGTATTCAAGTTCCGATAGTCGATAGGCCGGGTTGATGTTGACCAGCACCAGGCCGGCTTTGGCCGTGGCGAATTGGGTAATGGTCCATTCGGCGCAATTGGGAGACCAGATGCCGATCCGCGAACCCGGTTCCAGCCCCAGCGCGATCAGTCCTGCCGTAAAATCATCAACGCGAGCCTTGAGCTCGCTCCAGGTCCAGGAAATCCCCTGATGGCGTGAAACCAGCGCATCCTTCTCTGCCCAGCGCAGACAGGCCGCATCAAAATGCTGACCAATCGTATCTCCAAGCAACGGCACATCCGATGCACCATGTACATAGCTCTGTGTGAGTGTCATGCAGCTTCCCCCCGGCGAGATTCATAGCACAGCAGAATCGCGGACAAACGAAAACCCCACCCCCGTTTCGGGGGATGGGGTTTCGTACTTTTACTTTATGGCGGGTCGGACTAACCGATCGCCTTCACATCCGCGAGCGTCTTTTCGGGCTCGGGGCGTGAGGTATAGTTCGGGTCGATATCCGTGGCCCGAACGATGCCGTCACTGCTGACCACGATGCGCGCAGGCATCGGAAGGGTCCAGCTGTCGTCACCATTCGTCTCTTCCATGGGCAGTTTGAAGCCCTGGTAGATTTTCTTCACTTCGGCCGGAACTTCGAAACGCAGGCCCAACTCGGCTGCGTATCCGTTGCCCGGATCACTCAACATATCGAACTCGATACCGTGCTTCTCAGTCATGCTCTTACTGAAAGAGGCAAGCTGGTGTGTCAGCGCAACAACAGTGGCGCCGGCGGCATTAAACTGGTCGTTGATTGCCTGCATAGCGTACAGCTCTGCATTGCAATAGGGTCACCAATGGCCGCGGAACACCGTGAGAACCACGGTCCCTTTGGCGAGCAGGTCAGCTGAGCTGACATCTTCGCCGTTGGCATTCTTGAGCGTGAAAGGCGGCAATGTGTCACCAACCTTGATGGTTTGATCCATAATTCCGGATTCGCGAAGTGCCATGGTGGCGGCGCCCATCGTGGCGCGGACCTCCTCAGGCATTCGCTTGGCACCCGCGGCACTAATCTCCGCGAGCTGTTCTTGCAGGCTCATATTGGCCTCCTGTTAGAGTTTCGACTAAAAAGCACCCATAAGGTAGGCCTGATCCGGAGCCTCGACCACCCATTCGAGGTGTTGCTCCGGCACAAGTCTTTTAACATCGCCAGCCGGCAACTGCATTTTCCAGATTTAAGGACCTCAAATGACCGACACGATCCAGATTCGCATGGGCGGCTACGGCCCACCGACCACCACCCACAGCCGGGCCCTGAAATTCATTGGCGACAAGCTGGAAGCGCAGTTTGGTGATGGTGTCGACATCAAATACATCTGGAACATCATGGATTTCGGCTATCGCGCCGATGAAATTCTGTGGCTGACCGAATGTGGCATCCTGACCCTGTCCTACCAGTCCACCAGTTATCTGACCGACCGGGTGCCCGAACTGGGTTTTGTCGACCTGCCATTCCTGTTCCCCACCCTCGAAAAGGCACGTGAAGCCTTTGATGGAGACCTTGGCGCGCACCTGAATGCCTGTATCGAACGCGAGTACAATTACCGGATGTTTGGATATTTCGAGAATGGCTTC
>JABJAG010000216.1 GCA_018666195.1 Alphaproteobacteria bacterium | reverse complement strand
CCTGGGGGCGCTATCACGATCGCTTCGATATTGAGAAGGAACCCAACGAAGCCAACCGGTTTGGCTGGGTGGTGGAGGTCGACCCCTTTGATCCGACATCTACCCCGGTTAAGCGTACGGCCATGGGGCGCTTCAAACATGAAGGGGCCCATCCGATTGTGAACTCCGATGGCCGGGTGGTGATCTATCAGGGCGATGATCAGAGGTTCGACTATCTCTACAAATTTGTATCCGAAGGGCGCTACATCCCAAACAATCGCACGGCGAACCGTGATCTGCTCGACAGCGGCACGTTGTATGTGGCGCGCTTTGAGTCCGATGGCACGATGGCATGGTTGCCGCTGGAGCACGGGCGCGGACCGCTGACCGGCGAAAACGGGTTTGAAAGTCAGGCCGATATTCTGATCGAAACCCGTCGCGCAGCTGATCTGCTGGAGGCCACCCCGATGGATCGCCCCGAAGATGTGGAGCCCAACCCGGTGACCAATGCGGTCTATGTGATGTTGACCAACAATTCCAAACGAAAATCCGGTCGCGAGAACGTGGTCAATCCGAGGGCCGGGAATCTGTTCGGCCATATCGTGGAACTCATCCCGCCGGAGGTAGATCACAGCGCCAGCGCGTTCGAATGGGATATTCTGGTGATGTGCGGTGATCCTGCGAAGCCCGCGACAGGGGCTCGCTGGGGAACCGCCACCACGGAAAATGGCTGGTTCGGTTCACCTGACAATTGCGCAGTCGACCATCAGGGTCGCCTGTGGGTGACGACGGATCAAGGTGAGAAATGGGCCAAGACCGGAACGGCCGATGGGGTCTGGGCGCTGGAAACCGAAGGCCCGACCCGTGGCAGCGGGCGGATGTTCTTCCGCGTGCCGGTTGGTGCGGAGATGTGCGGACCGGTCTTCACACCGGATGACGAGGCATTGTTCGTGGCGGTGCAGCACGTCGCGGTCGATGGCGCCAAGGACTACAAGCCGTTCGGCAGGAATTCGACCTTCGAGGACCCGGCCACCCGCTGGCCGGATTTCGACGAAAAGATGCCCCCGCGTCCCTCTGTTGTGGTGATCACCAAAAATGACGGCGGTCGGATCGGCGGTTGACCTATCGCGGGACCGGCGGACGAAGTTCGAAGGCGAACCAGATGATGGCCGTGAATAGGATCATCGCCCCGGCCTGATGGCAGGCCGCCAGATGAATGGGGACCACGAGCAACAATGTGCTGATTCCCAGAGCGACCTGCAGCAATGCCGCCGCGATCAGGATATTGGCCGCTCGACGCGCACGGGGAACTAGGGCCAACCAGCGGCTGTGCCACCAGACCGCGACAACCAGCGCAAAACTGCTCAGAGCCAGAATGCGATGGTTAAACTGGATCGTGGCGTGATCCTCGAAGGGAGCGACAAGGGTTTGGAAATAGCCCGGGGGAACCAGGTGACCTTCCATGAGCGGGAAGGTGTTGAAGATCATGCCGGCATCTGTGCCGGCAACGAATGCCCCGGAGACGATGGTACCGGCGATCAGGAGGAGGGCGATCAGCGCCATATGCCGGGTCTGGCGATGCCGGGCATCGCCGATCGACATGCGCTGCGGATAGAACAGCGATAGGCCGGTCCAGATCAGCAACCCGTAAATCAGGAATGCCAGGGAGAGGTGAGCGGTGAGTCGGTATTGGCTGACTTCAGGCACATCGACGAGGCCGCTTTTGACCATGTACCAGCCCAGCGCTCCTTGCGCGCCGCCAAGAATAAAAAGGCCGAGTAATTTGAAGATGAGCTTACCGCGCACGCGTCCGGTGATAAGAAACCAGAGGAATGGTACGAAGAATACCAGCCCGATGACGCGGCCCCAGAGGCGGTGGAAATACTCCCACCAGAAAATGCCGCGAAAGGCCTCCAGCGTCATGCCCGCATTCACTTCGAGATATTGCGGGGTTGCCCGATAGAGGTCGAAGACCCGCTGCCAGGCTTCACCGGAGAGGGGCGGCAGGAAGCCATAGACCGGACGCCATTCGACCATTGATAGGCCGGATCCTGTGAGCCGGGTCACGCCACCGATCACAACCATCGTCAGAACCATGGCCGCGCAGGCGAACAGCCACAACGCGACAGCACGGCCGCTGGGTTGCCCGGGTGTTGGTCTTTCAGAGATGTTGGCGGTGGTTGTCGTCATCTTGGATTCCGTTTCACGGTAATCTGGGACCCGGAGATGCGATGTGCAAGGCGGCGCGCCTATCGGTCGCAGGCGCGCCGCAGCTTGCAGAAGTGGTTTCCTATTCGACGGTCCAGGTCTGTCCGCCATGGAGCAGCTTGGTGAAATCACCCTCGCCATCCTTGCGGGCATGCTCGATCTGGGCATGGACTGAGGCGTCATAGGTTGGTGCGCTTTCGCAATACAGAACGCCAAGCGCAACCGGCATGGTTGGCGGGTCCATCTGGGCCAGCATGGTCGCGAGTGACCGGTTGGTCTCGTCATGCACTGCGATATCGGCTTCAGTGATGCCGTTTTCGCCCAGGGTGACGGCTTCGAGGCGCATTTCGCTTGTGTTCAGGACCAGGCCTTTGCTCTTGTCCTTGCCGAACAGCAATGGCTGGCCGTGCTCAACATGGATCTGCATTTCGTCCTGCACGCTCTTCTCGGTGAAGTGTTTGAAGGCACCGTCATTGTAGACAATGCAGTTCTGGAAGATTTCCACGAAGGACGTGCCGCGATGTCCGTGGGCACGCTTGAGAACTTCGGGCAGATGCTTCTGCAGAATATCGGAAGACCGGGCAATGAAGGTGCCGCCCACGCCAAGCGCGAACTGGGCTGCGGAGACCGGGTTGTCGATCGAACCCATCGGGGTTGAAGGCGAGCGGGTGCCAATCTTCGAGGTGGGCGAGTACTGCCCTTTGGTCAGGCCATATATCTGGTTGTTGAAGAGCAGGATCTGCAGGTCGATGTTACGCCGGATGGCGTGCATCGTGTGATTGCCCCCGATCGAGAGCATGTCGCCATCACCGCCGACAACCCAGACATCAAGTTCTGGATTGGAAAGTTTGACGCCCGTTGCGACCGCCGGTGAGCGGCCATGGATTGTGTGGAACCCATAGGTTTCCATGTAGTAGGGGAAGCGCGCGGCGCAACCGATTCCCGACACGAAGACGGTGCTCTTCGGATCGGCTTCGAGCTGGGCCAGCGTGTTCTGTACCGCTTTCAGGATTGCGTAGTCACCGCAACCGGGGCACCAGCGAACTTCCTGATCGGTCGCGAAATCGCGTGCGGTCAGTTTTTCCGGGGGGCTTTGGACATTCATATTATTTCTCCAGCCGTGCGCGGATTGCGTCTTCGAGTTCACCAATGAGGAACGGTTTGCCGTTGACCTTGTTCAGGCCTTCGGCGGGTACCAAGTATTCCGAACGCAACAATGTGCGAAGCTGTCCGGTGTTCATTTCTGCGACGAGAACCTGATCGTAAGTCTTCAGTAGTTCCTCGAGATTACGTGGCAACGGCCAAATGTAGCGCAGATGAATCTGCGACACGTCGTAACCATCGTCACGCATGTTGGTCACAGCGCGGTTGATCGGGCCGTAGGTCGAACCCCAGCCCACAACAGCAAGCTTGCCGCCGGCAGCACCAATTTCGACTTCCTGTTCAGGAATGTCGTCGGCGATGCCGTTAATTTTGGCCGCACGGACGTCGGTCATCTTCTGATGGTTGTCCGGGTCGTAGGAAATATGGCCTGTGTCGTAGGAACGTTCGATGCCGCCGATGCGATGCATCAGCTCCGGCGTACCTGGTTTTACCCAAGGGCGTGCCAGTGTTTTTTCGTCCCGCAGGAACGGATGAAAGTTCTCCGGATCTGTGCGAAATTCAACATCAAACCGCTCATAGGTCGAGGGGTCAGGAATGAGCCAAGGCTCCGAGGCATTCGTAATGTAACCATCGGTCAGTACCATGACCGGGGTCATGTACTTGGTCGCGATGCGAATGGCCTCAATCGCCACGTCATAGCCGTCGGAGGGCGTTGATACGGAAATCACCGGCATCGGCGCGTCCGCATTGCGGCCAAATACAGCCTGGTAGAGATCAGACTGTTCGGTTTTTGTCGGCAATCCGGTCGATGGTCCGGCGCGCTGTGAGTTCACGATGACCATTGGCAATTCAGTGCCGATCGCGAGGCCGATGGCCTCCATTTTGAGTGCAATGCCCGGGCCCGAACTCGATGTGACGCCCAGCGAACCGGCATAGGAGGCGCCGAGCGCTGCAGTTGCCGCCGCGATTTCGTCTTCTGCCTGGAAGGTCACGACGCCGAAATTCTTCATCCGTGCCAGCTGGTGGAGCAGGGCCGAAGCCGGTGTAATCGGATACGAGCAGAACGAGATGTTCAGACCCGCAAGCTGTGAGCCAGCGAGCAAGCCCAAAGAAACGGATTCGGCACCCGTGATCGTCCGGTAGACACCCGGTTCGATCTGCGCTCGTTCCACCTCGAAGGTGCCCAGTTCGGCAGGCATCTCGGCAGTTTCGCCAAAGGCATGACCGGCATTCAAAGCGGCGATATTGGCATCGGCGATCTCTGGCATCTTGGCAAACTTGGTCTTCAGCCAGTCAATCGAGGCCTGACGTTTGCGGCCGTACATCCAGTAAATTAGGCCCAGGGCCCACATATTCTTTGAGCGGAGCCCTTCCTTGTTGGAAAGGCCGAATTCCTTGACCGCTTCGACCGTCAGTCGTGACATGTCGATCTTGACCAGACGGTAGCCATCGAGACTGTCGTTCTCGAGGGGGCTTTCTGTATATCCAGCTTTGGTCAGGTTCCGGTCCGTGAACGCGCCACTATCAGCGATGACAATGCCGCCGGGTTTCACGTCTGCCAGATTGGTAATCAAGGCTGCCGGGTTCATCGCGACCAATACGTCGAGCTGATCGCCCGAGGTCATGATTTTGCGTGCGCCGAAATTGATCTGGAACGCAGACACACCGAATGTGGTGCCCGCAGGTGCTCGGATTTCCGCTGGGAAATCCGGGAAGGTCGAAAGGTCGTTCCCCTCAATCGCAGCTGTCATTGTGAAATGGCTGCCGGTGAGCTGCATTCCATCGCCGGAGTCGCCTGCAAAACGGACGACTGCGGATTCGATTTCCTGCCGGTTCTCGTCCGGACGATCGATGGCCGCTACTTCAGACATCGGGTATTTCCTTCCCGTTAAACGTCAAACAATTTGAAACAAACGCTGACCTGAATTTCCCAGGGCCAAAATTGCGCGTACCTTCATCTGCTTGCACATGTGTTTCAAGCACAAACTCGGGTTTGTGCCGTCGAGTTGAGGTGAGTTGAAAATCAGTCAAGGGCCGCAACCATCGCATCGATGGTCACGAATTTGCGCCGCGGTGCGCCGGGTTTGGCCCCGCTCACTTCTGCGGCATCGATGGTTTGCCAGTCCTGATAAGTGACAACGCGCACATTCCGCTCGCGGAGCAGGGCATCGAGCGCGTCGCGACCAGGCTTTGAACCCTCCGAGACATCCTCGAAAATCTGTGTTGCTGCAATGTCACCGTCAGGCTTGTTGGAGCCGATCACGCCGGTTGGGCCGCGTTTGATCCAGCCCACGGCATAGATGTTGTCGCCAACCCGGCCTTCGTCATGGACAACGATGCCGTTATCCGCATCGAAGGGAACGCCCGGGAAGGGATCAGACAGATATCCAATCGCCGGGATCACAAGGCCGCATTCGATATCGAAGAACTCGCCGGTCCCTACCGAGCGGCCATTTTCGACCTTCGTGTTCTCCATGCGAATGCCTTCGACCTTGTCACCACCGAGAATTTCCACCGGTTTGGAGTAAAAGGAGAAATGGACGCGCTTGTCCTTACCGGCCGGGTCTACATCCGGGAATTCCTTCATGGTCGCCAGATTGCGTTCCTTCAGGCGTAGGTCGCGATCCGACCATTCGCCTTCGACCGTGTCTGGAAGCTGGCTGGCGTCGATGACTGGCACGCAATTGTCGAGCTTGCCCATCTCGCGCAGTTCCACATTCGTGAACTTGGCTTCGATGGGGCCTCGGCGGCCGACCATGTAAACATCCGTGATTGGAGAAGCCTGAATGGCGTCGGACGCGTGATCGGCAAGATCGGTTTCCGTCATTTCCTCATCAGTTTTGACCAGAACGCGCGCAGCATCGACCGCGACATTGCCATTGCCGATCACGACAACGGTCGAGGTGTCCAAATCCGGTGAAAGATTGGTGAAATCAGGGTGCCCATTGTACCAGCCGACAAAATCGGCCGAACCGAAGACGCCGGTCTTGTCTTCCCCGGGAATGCCAAGCTTGCGGTCGCGTGGTGCACCGACAGCCAGAACGATGGCGTCATACATGTCTTTAAGTTCTTCAATCGAGACGTCGCGACCCACTTCGACATTGCCGTAATAGGCAACGCCATCCGCAAGTGCGGATTTTTCATAGACGCGCGCGACCTTCTTAGTGGTCTGATGATCGGGGGCAACACCTCCGCGGATCAATCCGAATGGAGTTGGCAAACGGTCGATGATATCGACCTGAACATCCTTCTCACCCTTGCGCAGAGCATCAACCGTATAAAAACCGCTCGGTCCCGAGCCGATGACAGCAACCTTTATTGACATGATTTCCCCCCTGATACCGATGAACTATAGCCACACAACGGGCGGTCAACCAACCCGTCCTTTGAAGGATTTCGTTCACAGGTGGTTATGGGATTCGACCTGCGCGCATCACTGACCATATGATGCCGGACGGCGAATCGGTTTTCGCCGAATTGGGGAACGGAAGAGCGTGGCAAACACGCCTTTGTTATCGACTGCACAAGGAGACGATCATGCCGCGCATGAACGTTCGTTATTTACTGTCTGTCCTGTTCGGGGCGTTGCTGACCACGCTGGCAATTGCTTCGGCACATGCACAACAAGGGCCAATACGCGTTGGCGAAATCAACAGCTACACAGGCCCATTGGCGGCTTTCACGGTGCCGTACCGCAATGGCTGGCAACTCGCGGTTGAAGAGATCAACGCCAAAGGCGGTGTTCTGGATCGCCCGCTGGAAGTGATCTCCCGCGATGATGGCGGCAAACCAGCCAATGCCATCAAATTCGCCGAAGAACTGCTGCGGCGTGAGAATGTGGATTTGATTGCAGGCACCTTCCTGTCGAATATCGGCCTGGCGGTTGCGGACTTTGCCAATCGCAACAAGACATTGTTTGTTGCGTCCGAACCGCTTTCGGATGCTGTCGTCTGGTCGAAGGGCAACCCATATACGTTCCGGCTTCGTCCCTCGACCTACATGCAAGCCGCGATGTTGGCCGAAGAAGCGGCCAAGCTTCCTGCGAAACGCTGGGCGACGATTGCTCCGAACTATGAATATGGACAATCCGCAGTGAAGGCTTTCAAGGAAGTCCTCAAGGCACGGCGTCCTGATGTGGAGTTCGTTGAAGAGCAGTGGCCGGCGCTTTTCAAGATTGATGCAGGTGCGACTGTGCAGGCAATCGCACGGGCGAAGCCTGAGGCGATCTTCAACGTCACCTTCTCCATTGATCTGGCAAAGTTCGTCCGTGAGGGACAACTGCGCGGTCTGTTTAAAGACCGTGAGGTTGCCAGTTTGCTGACGGGTGAGCCCGAGTATCTTGATACGCTCAAGGGTGAGACACCCGAAGGCTGGATTGTCACGGGCTATCCCTGGCAGGCCATCAAGGAACCCGCGCACCGGTCCTTTGTGGATGCCTATCAGAGCCGTTTTGACGACTATCCCCGTGCAGGCTCGATCGTGGGCTACAACACCATCCTGACGATTGCTGCGATGCTGGAAAAAGCAGGCTCGACGGACACTGCGGCGATGGTTGCGGCCATGAAGGGGTTGGAGCTCGAGACCCCGTTCGGGCCGATCACATATCGCGCGCTGGACCACCAGTCGACGATGGGCGCTTATGTAGGTCGTACCACCAAGGTTGACGGGCGCGGCGTGATGGTGGATTTCCGCTACGCAAATGGTGCGGACTATCTTCCTGATGACGCAACGGTCAGAAAGCTGCGCCCTGGTAACTAGCGCCATGCGGCCATAGGGCCATGCGGTGGCGCTGGAGGATTTTGTGAGCTTCATCGTTGCTCAGGCAATTGCCGGACTGGCCAGTGCTGCTTCGCTGTTTTTGATCGCGGTCGGCTTGTCGATCGTGTTCGGTGTCACGCGTGTCGTGAACTTTGCGCACGGCTCGCTGTACATGCTGGGTGCTTATATTGCGTACAGTCTGGTTGCTGTGATGGGCGACAGTTTTGCCGGCTATCTGCTGGCATTGCTGTTGGCGGCGGTGGCGGTGGGGATCATTGGCGGGGTGATCGAATCCACCTTGCTGCGTCGAATTTATCACGCACCCGAGTTGTTCCAGCTTCTCGCGACATTCGGTGTGGTCCTTATTGTGCAGGATCTCACCCGGACGATATGGGGTCCGGATGATTTGTTCGCGCCGCGGATGCCGGGTCTCGATGGTGCCATTGATATTCTGGGGCATGCGATTCCAACCTATGATCTGTTTCTGATCGGGGTTGCCTTCGCGGTGCTGGGTGGCCTTTGGCTGCTGTTCCGTAAAACGCGGTTCGGTGTGCTGCTTCGGGCAGCAACCGAAGACCGCCAGATGGTGTCGGCACTTGGGATTGATCAACGTTGGCTCTTTACGGCGGCCTTTGTACTCGGCGCGGCTCTCGCCGGGCTCGGGGGTGCGCTGCAGATGCCCCGGCAGGCGGCTAGCCTGTCGATGGATCTCAGCATTATTGTCGATGCCTTCGTTGTTGTTGTGATTGGCGGTATGGGTTCTATCGCCGGGGCCTTTATCGCGGCCGTGTTGATCAGTGAGTTGCTGGCCTTCGGGTTGGTTATCTTTCCGCAAATCACACTTGTTTTGATCTTTCTGGTGATGGCCGTGACGTTGGTTCTAAAACCAAGTGGTTTGTTTGGCCGGCCGGAATTTCTGACGGCCGAGGATGTGCGAAACCCCGATCCGCCGCTGCAGCCATCGGACGCCATAGCCAAGGCGGGATGGCGTGTGTTGCTGGCTTGGGGGCTCGTGGCACCATTTGTTCTGGGAGAATTCAGCACCGTTATTTTGACCGAAATTGCGATCCTCGCGCTGTTTGCCGCGAGCCTGCATTTCCTGATCTGGGGTGGCGGACTGATTACCTTCGGCCACGCGGCCTATTTTGGTCTTGGGGCCTATGGTGCAGGACTGGCCGTGTTCCATTTATCAGCTGGCATGGCGCCGGCGCTCCTGCTTGCCCCGGTTGCCGGTGCGCTGGGCGCGTTGCTGTTTGGCTGGTTCTGTGTGCGTCTGACCGGCATCTATATGGCGATGCTGACGCTGGCTTTTGCCCAGATAGCCTGGTCCATTGCTTTCCAGTGGATCGAGTTTACCGGCGGTGACAATGGCATTCTCGGGGTCTGGCCCAGCGCCTGGGCTTCAGATCCCACGGTGTTTTACTATCTCGCCTTCCTGGTCTGTGCGGCGATGATCTGGGCCTTGCGTCATGTCATGTTCAGTCCATTCGGGTACACCCTCCGCGGCACGAGAGATTCCGCGTTGCGTTCGTCCGCGATTGGTGTCGACGTCATGCGGCATCGTTGGCTGGCGTTTACCCTGGCCGGTGCCGCAGCTGGTGTCTCGGGTGGTTTCTTTGCGTTTGCCAAAGGCAGTGTTTTTCCCGAGGTGCTGTTTGTGTCCACGTCGGTTGATGGGCTGGTGATGGTGTTGCTGGGTGGTATGCAGTCCATGGCCGGTCCGATTCTCGGGGCGATCGCCTATACTGAAATTCAGACCGAGTTGAACCGCGTTACCGATCTCTGGCAGTTGGTTCTGGGCGTCTTCATTGTTGCGTTGGTGGTTGTGCTGCCGCGCGGCCTTGCTGGTCTGTCTGCGCTGCTTGTCCGACGGCGGACGTCATGAGCGTTCTCACTGTCACCGATCTGGCCAAGGCCTATGGCGGCGTCCGCGCGGTGGATGGTGTTTCGTTTGCCGTGGAAGCTGGTGAGCGTGTGGCGCTGATCGGGCCGAACGGTGCCGGCAAGACGACGTTGTTTAATGCGATCCATGGGCAGGTCCAGCCGGATGCTGGGCGTGTGATGGTGCGTGGCGCGGAGACCACGGGTCAGGCACCGCACCGGGTCTGGCGGCATGGGGTTGGTCGAACATTTCAGATCACCGCGACCTTCATGAGCATGACTGTATTGGAGAATGTGCAGGTCGCGCTCGCCAGCTACCATCGATCTGCTCTGGGGTTGGGCCAGGCCCTGCGGCACCGTTATCGCGATGAGGCACTGGCCCTGATCGCGCAGGTTGGACTGAGGGATGCGGCAAATCGGGCGGTTTCTGAGCTGGCCTATGGAGACCTCAAGCGACTGGAACTGGCGGTGGCGCTAACCAATGCTCCGGCCTTGTTGTTGATGGATGAACCCACCGCAGGGATGGCTGGGGATGGTCGTGGTGAGATGATGAAGCTGGTGGACCGGCTCGTCGCTGACGTCGGCGTGGCTGTCTTGTTCACCGAGCACGACATGGATGTTGTCTTCGGCCATGCCGACCGGGTGATCGTGCTGGACCGGGGTCGGATCATTGCTTCTGGTGCGCCCGATGTGGTGCGTGCTGACAAAGGCGTTCGCGCGGTATATCTCGGGACCTATGATGATGGCGCGGTGGTGACATGAGCCCATCTGCACTCCGTCTGGTTGGCATCGATGCCTATTATGGTCCGGCACAGGCATTGTTTGGTCTCGATCTTGAGGTGCCAACAGGTTCGGTCACGGTCCTGCTGGGGCGAAACGGTGCGGGGAAGTCGACCACCATGAAGGCGATCATGGGGCTTGTGGCCCTGGGGCAGGGTGAGATCGAGGTCGGCGGGGAGTCGATCACCGGCTGGCCCGCATACCGGGTGAACCGCGTCGGGGTTGGTTATGTGCCCGAGGAACGACGTGTCTTTGCCGGACTGAGTGTGATGGAGAACCTGCTGGTTGGGATGCACGATCCGGATGTGCCATCGCAGGCGCGTTGGACCCATGAGCGGGTGTTTGATCTGTTCCCGCCGCTGGCTGCCCTGCGCGACAGACTTGCCGGGCAATTGTCGGGCGGCGAACAGCAGATGCTCACCATCGCGCGCACATTGATGGGAAATCCGGGGATTATCTTGCTTGACGAGCCCTCCGAAGGCCTCGCGCCGGTGATCGTGCAACAGATTGTCACAACGGTGAAAACCCTGTCCGCGCAGGGGATGACCGTTTTGCTGTCGGAGCAGAATGTCCGGTTTGCCGCTCAGGTCGCCGACAGGGCCGTAGTGATCGAGCGCGGTAAGGCTCTGTTGGCGGGCTCAATGACCGAGATTTCGAACGACGAACGGGTCCGCGACGCCTATCTGACGCCCTAGCGACCTGTTTTCAATCTGTGGGTATGGCTGCGTTTTGAATAAGATTCTGACTTTGGTGAGCTTCAGAATATGAATAGTTGTTTCGTTGCAACTGTTTAACGCGAGCCATGCTGGAGTTTGGGCAGTTTTGCGGCAAAGATTTCAAAGTTTCTCACCGGGCCTCCTGTTGACAGAAGAACTCTGGATCACTACCTGTCTGGCACTCGCGCAGGACGAGTGCTAGTAATCTGGCCTCTAAGCACGAATTGTTCTGATTTAACAGGAGGATATAGCGATGGGTTTTCGCCCCTTGCATGACCGAGTGGTAGTACGCCGCGTCGGTTCTGACGAAAAGACTGCCGGCGGGATCATCAT
>JABJAG010000215.1 GCA_018666195.1 Alphaproteobacteria bacterium | reverse complement strand
CTTCACGTCATCTGCCGCTACGGTCATGTGCTCGGGGATGAAAATTTCATCGGCAGATGAATCCTTTGAGCCTGTGCCCTGCAATCCGGAGGTAAACCAGGTGTCGATCACCTCGTGCTCGAACTTGCGCAGCAGGAACATCCGCGCCTCTTTCTCGGGATGGGCATCATCGGCTTCGACCATGCCGCCGAGCATGTTCCAATCGCTGGGATCAATTCCCGAACAGAATGGCCAACGACCGCTGAGCAGGTATCCGCCGTCTACACGTTTGGCGCGACCGGCTGGAAATATCACAGAGGCGCAGATCAAGGTATCAGCAGTCTCGCCGTTCTTGCCCCACACTTCGTCCTGTGCCGCCTCGGGCCACATACCCAGCATCCAGTGATGGCTCGCGATATTGGAGACATTCCAGCCACTCGATGCGCAAACCCGTGAGATGACCGCGCCGACCTCAACCAGCATTCCAAAATCCAACTCGAGGCCCCCGACCCTCTTGGGTTGGAGTATTTGAAACAGACCCGCATCCAGAAAATCACGAACGTTCTCTACGGGCAGACGCCGTTCCTCGGTCGCCTTGTCCGAACGCTCGGCCACAACCGGCAAAAGTGCTTCCGCGCGCTCCAGGATTTCCTCGCGCGTCACGGTCTTCGTCTCATTCGTTGCTGTCTGGCTCACGCTGCGTCCCCGAATTCTCTCGACACCATTCAGCATCGTTTATCAACTGATAAATAACAAGCCTTCTGAGTTCCGGCAAGCCTTATTTTTCGTCTGATAAATTAGGAAAATCAGACGATCAAAATAGCCCTGAAGTCATTCACATTGGTGCGCGTTGGCCCGGTCATCACCAGATCATCGAGCGCCGCAAATAGACTGTAGGCGTCATTTCGTTCCAGGATTTCCTGAACGGACAGGCCCGCCGCCGAAACCCGCTTGAGCGTATCAGGCGTGACCAACACTCCGGCATTGTCCTCTACCCCGTCAATGCCATCCGTGTCACAGGCGAGACCAAATACGCCCACCTGTCCGGCAAGCCCAACCGCCAGACCGAGTGCATATTCGGCATTTCGGCCACCGCGGCCCTCTCCACGAACAGTGACTGTCGTTTCACCGCCGGACAAAAGTACAATCGGCCTCTCATCCCCGCGTTCGTTTTTCAAACGCAGCGCCAGCGCAGCGTGTTCCCTGCCTAGTTCACGTGCTTCACCTTCCAGATCAGCTCCAAGGGAAACAACGGAAAGCCCCAATGCTTCTGCCCGTGCTTCTACAGCTTTCAACATATCGGCAGGTTTGGAGATCATTCTATTCTCCACATTGCCAAAGATCAGATCATCGGGTTTCGGGGTTTCTCCATGAGGGTCAGCCAAAACACTCCGAACACTCTCTGGCAATTCGATGTCATAACGCCCAAGAATCGCTAGAGCGTCGGCAGCAGTTGTGGGGTCGGGAACCGTCGGCCCCGATGCAATCACTGATGGATCGTCATGCGGAACATCGGAAATCATCAAGCAAACGACACGAGCCGGTGCAGCTGCTGCGGCAAGCCGCCCCCCTTTGATGGCCGAGATATGCTTACGTACGCAGTTTATTTGATCAATCGGCGCGCCACTGCGAAGCAATGCGCGATTGATCTTCGCCTTCTCTGCCGTACTAATTCCATCTGCTGGCAAAGCCAGAAGCGCTGAACCGCCCCCGGAAACCAGGCAAATAAGTGTGTCCTCCGCCTTCAACTCTTTAACAAGATTCAGAATTCGTTGCGTCGCTGCGTCACCCGCGGCGTCGGGAACAGGATGCGAAGCCTCAACGATTTCAATTCGCGCACACGCTACCCCGTGCCCGTAACGAGTGACCACGATTCCTTCGACACGTTCCAACCAGTGCTGCCGCCGGGCCTCTTCTTCGACCGCCTTCGCCATCGCAGCTGAAGCCTTGCCTGCACCGACCACAACAACCCGTCCCTGCGCCGGCAGCTCTGGAAGATTGTCTGGCACACATATCATCGGATCAGCTGCGGTCAACGCATGTGCGAACAACGTACGCAAGATGTCCTCAGGCGAATTGTCGTCCAACGGCTTTATGCAAATTTCAACCACAAGGCCCCCTTGCGAACTCATCTGAGAAAGATATTATCCCTGCCATAGCCTACCCGCGGCCAAATAAGAAACACATCGCACAAACGCCGTATCGGGGGACCGCCAAAGTTGAAACTGCACCTGCTATCGCAGAGGCGGATCGGTTTATACCGTGCTTCAACGATGTCGCGACCTCTACAAATAATAAAAATACATCAACAACTTACTCTCAGGAGTTGAATCATGGACGGAGCTGATACAGCTTGGATTCTAACTTCGACGGCGCTTGTGCTCTTTATGACCTTGCCGGGACTTGCCTTGTTCTATGCAGGTCTCGTGCGTTCACAGAACGTGCTGTCGGTTCTTATGAACTGTTTCGCAATTGCGGCAACAGTTTCCATTCTCTGGTTTGTGGTCGCTTATTCGATCGCATTTGGTGACGGCAACGCATGGTGGGGCGGGCTCGGCAAGTCGTTCCTCGCCGGTGTCGGCGTCGATACGGTTTCCGGGACTATTCCCGAAAGCCTGTTCTTCATGTTCCAGATGACATTTGCCATTATCACCCCAGCGCTGATCGTCGGCGCCTATCCCGAACGCATTCACTTCTCCTTTGTGATTGCCTTTTCTCTGGTTTGGGTACTGATCGTCTATGCACCGGTCGTACACTGGGTCTGGGGTGGCGGTTTCCTTGCTGAAATGGGCTTGATCGACTTTGCCGGCGGCGTGGTTGTCCACGTCACAGCAGGTACCTCCGCACTCGTATTGGCTATGATGCTCGGACCACGCCGTGGGTTTCCCAATGAAGTGCAGCCCCCGCACAACCCGGGCATGACCATGATCGGTGCGTCCATGCTTTGGGTCGGCTGGTTCGGCTTCAATGCCGGGTCCGCGCTCACAGCAGACGGTTCAGCAGGCATGGCTATGACCGTGACTCACCTTTCGGCGGCGGCTGGTGCGATCGCATGGTCAGTGATGGAATTGATCCGCTACCGCAAAGCCAGTCTGATTGGCGCGGTCACCGGTATGGTTGCAGGTCTGGCCACCATCACGCCCGCTTCGGGTTCTGTCGGCCCGGTCGGCGGCCTGATCCTGGGCCTCTCCGGCGGCGTTGTCTGCTACATGATCACGCAGTTGATGAAACAGCGTCTCAAGATCGACGATACACTCGATGTCTTTGCCGTTCATGGCATTGGCGGTGCGCTCGGCAGTATTATGGTGGCGTTCTTCGTCACCGCTGCACTTGGTGGACGTGGCCTCGCTGAAGGCATGACCATTGGAAGCCAGCTCGGTGTTCAGCTGATCGGGATCGGGATTGTCGCCGTCTGGTCGGGCGTGCTGACATTCGTCATCGTCAAAATACTGAAGATGTTCGTCAAATTCCGCGTCGATGAAGAAACCGAGGTCCAGGGCCTTGATCTCGCGATGCATGGCGAACGCGGCTACCACGGCCTATAGCCGCGGCAATCCTTCAATTGACTGCGGGGTGGCATTGGTGATGCCGATGTCACCCCCAATAGAACAGGAACTGTCATGAAATTCATTGTCGCGATTATCAAGCCCCATAAGCTCGATGAAGTGCGTGAAGCCCTTGCCGGTGTTGGCATCGAGGGCATGACCGCTAGCGAGGTCAAAGGTTACGGACGCCAGAAAGGCCAGACCGAGATTTACCGAGGGGCCGAATATCAGGTGAACTTTGTCCCCAAAGTCAAAATCGAAGTCGCCGTCGACGACGCCGTTGCTGACAACGTGGTGGAGGCGATTCGAATGGCAGCCAACACCGAAAAAATCGGTGATGGCAAAATCTTCGTTCTCGATCTTGAGAATGCAGTCCGTGTGCGGACCGGCGAAACCGGCGCTGACGCCCTTTAGGCGGGTTTCACCTAGAGTTCTTCGAGGCCCGATTTGCTTTCAAGCATCTTGATGGCTGCGGTGAGGTTTTCCTCGCCGTAGCCGGCTTCGATTGTATCCTCGAACATCTGCAGCATGGCCTGCCCGATTGCCAGCGGAACACCCGTTGCTTCGCCAGCATCGCGGATCAAACGTGAATCCTTCACCATCTGTTCGGTGGTGAATAAAGCCGAAAAGTTGCGTTCCTTCAGTGGTGCGAGATTGTACTGAACATAGGGCGACGCGGCGGCGCTAACTCCGATGACATCAAGCATTTGCTGCCAATCAAGGCCACCCTTTCTGCCAAGTGTCAAAGCTTCCGCCAAAACAGCGCCGGTTGTCCCCACAAGCAGATTTACGACCAGTTTCAGGTACCGAGCCTGTTCGCTATCACCGAGATAAAAATTCTGAGCCCCAAGCGCTTCGAACAACGGAACACATTGCTTAAAGGCCGCCTTGGGGCCTGACGCCATAATCGTCAAGGTTGCTGCTTCTGCAAGCGCCGTACTTCCCGATACAGGCGCGCGCACATAACCAATCCCTCGTGCAACTGCTTCTTCGGATATTTCCGCAGACGCCTGTGGAGAAACCGTGCTCATATCAAGATAGGTCGTCCCCGGCCCCATCGCCGCCAGAATTCCGTGATCCCCAAGAGCAATCGCTCGCAACACAGCATCATTTGGGATCATCGAGACAACAATGTCAGCCTTTTCTGCAAGGGCCTGATTGGACGTGCCTGCGCGAGCACCCGCGGCAACCGCGGCCTCAACATTCGCTCCAACAGGATCGTACACGGTCACATTGCCACCCGCCGCGATCAGATTGCGGCTCATCGGGCCACCCATTTTCCCGGCACCAATCCAGCCGATACTCAAACCATTCAGGCTCATCACACATTTCCTTCCCTAACGATTTTCGGCGCCACCTCGAAAGGTCGCGCCGAAAACACCTGCACCAAAAATGCGTCCCGGACTAGGACGAGCTCATACTCGCGCGTTCGCTATAAGCCGCCTCTGCATCCCTGACGCTGGCATCGTCTTTCATGACGAAATCGAAGATGCCCTCATAGAACGAACCGCTAAAGCCATATTCCTCAGCCCGCGCAGCATCATCGATCTTCTCATAAGGAATGATCAGAGATTCTTTCACTCCAAATACGGCGTCAGAATCCAGATACTTGCTGTCACTGTTGAACATCTCTGTCTGGATGGTCTGATAACCGTCCTTGTAAATGAGATAATGCAGATGCGCCGGACGCCAGGAATGGCGACCAGTACCGTGCAAAATCAGACCAACAGGACCATCAGTGGGAACCGGGTAGTCAACAGGCTTGCGGGATCGGAACCAGTAGCGGCCATCCGCACCGGTTTTGAACTTCCCGCGATACGCGTAATCTTCATAGTCCTTCGGCTGTCCGACCTGGGCCTCATAGAACATGTTCGGGGAAGTCTGCCAAAGATCTAAAATAACGCCTTCGATCGGATTACCGTCCGCATCGAGCACCCGGCCCTGCAGGAATGCGTCTTCACCTTCGTCATCATTCAGCGAAATGTCGAATCCCATCTCACGCGCAGGCGCGCCTTCACGATAGAAAGGCCCCAGAAGGCTGGATTCGGTCGCGCCGGTACGCACCCGGTCACCCAGAATTTCGACGAGCGCGGTCATGCCCAGCACATCACCAAGCAGCACACCCTCTTCCCGCTTGTCATCGGAAATATGGCCAACGTTCTGAATGAAACGTGCTGCATATAGCAGTTCGTCCGGGCTCAGATTAACTTCGCGAATGAAATCATGTGAATGGCGGATAAGTGCCCCCATAATTTGCTTCAGTCGCGGATTTGAGTCGTCCGCAATCACATTCAGGACAGCGTCAGTCACGTTTTCTTCTGTTAAGTCTCGCATCTTATCTCCTCAATACCGCGCCCTTGCGGGACGCTGACTACAGCCAAATCCATTGGCGCAAGAATGCGCCTAAAGGTTCAACTTTCGCAACCGCACTCAGTTCTGATGTTCGCCATGGAAAAACAAACAAGAACGGTATCGACAGCGCCCGCCGTGATTGATAAGTTCGCATTACGAACATAAGTTCAATATACGTACTCTACAATTCACCCTGATACCGGTCAATGTCTGAACGCGCAGCAAACTCCGAATTTGTACAATCATTGGAACGTGGTTTGGCAGTAATTCAAGCTTTCGGACCAAACAATCCCGAAATGACCATCAGCGAAGTCGCCGAGGTCACTGGGACCACCCGCGCGACTGCACGCCGGTTTTTGTTAACCCTTGAACAGTTGGGTCACATTCGAAATGACGGAAGAAAATTCTCCCTTACGCCCCATGTCCTTGGCCTGGGATATGCTTATCTGTCTTCCCTCAACTGGTGGCAGATAGCCCAACCAGCCATGGAAGACGTGGTTCAGGAACTTCAGGAATCCAGCTCTGCTGCCGTTCTCGACGGAAAAGACGTTATTTACGTTGCTCGCGTATCGGCCACCCGCATTATGTCAATCAATCTGAGTATCGGAACCCGCCTGCCCGCACATGTGACATCATTGGGACGGGTGCTCCTATCTCATCAACCACCCGACGTACTCGACGAATATCTAGCGGGAATTGTCCCTAACAAATTTACCGACCGTACCAAAACTGAAATCAGTGCGCTTCGTGAATCGATTGAAACGGCGCGGCTGAAAGGTTATGCGCTGGTCGATCAGGAACTTGAAACCGGACTACGATCCCTCGCCGTACCGATCTACGACCGCAACGGTCATATTCTCGCTGCGCTCAATGTTGGTACCCACGCCGCGCGCTCCCGTCTGGACGAAATGACCACACGGTTCCTGACAGTGTTGCTTGACGCATCACGCAAGATCACAGCCCAACTTCCAAATTAGGCCAAAAAAATGGCGCCACCGAAGTGCCGCCATTTTCTCCACGTCTTAAAAAATCAAATGATGGAGCAGACTTCATCGAAATCATAACGATTCAGGCGCGGGCCCTTGATGCCTTCAAGCGCGCCATAGCCGATGTTGCACAGGAAGTTCGCCTTGACCGATGAATCCTTGAAGAATTCTTCATTCACCTTACCCACATCAAAGCCGCCCATCGCACCTGAATCGAGCCCCACAGCCCGAACAGCTAGAATGAAATACGCTCCCTGAAGCGTGGCCTGTTGAAAGGAAAAGCTCTCAGCGACATCGGGGTTTTCCTTATGACGCTCAGCCATCTCCGGACGGATCGGATAAAACCGCGGGAAATCTTTCCAGAATGTGTTGTCGTAACCCAGAATAGCGACGACCGGCGCTTTCATGGTCTTTTCCACATTTGGCCCCATCAGAGCGGGCGCCAAGCGTTCTTTAGCCTCCTGAGAACGTAGGAAGGTGATCCGCATGGGCTGGGTGTTCGCGCTGGTCGGTGCAAACTTAACCAGGTCATAGATCTCACGCAGCTGCGCATCCGAGACGTCTTTCTCCTGCCACCAGTTGTGGTTACGGGATTCGCGAAAAATCAGATCCCGCGCATTGTCGTCGAGACTGCTGATCCGGCTACGATAATCTTCGATTCGGGCATGGGCCGCGGCGAGTGCTGCTTCTTCTGACATAAGACCTCCATGTCTTTCTGTATCTGCCCAATATCGCTTGCAGGATGCGGGCGTGGATTTGAATTGCATCCTAACTGTGCGTCAGCCTGCCAAAAGTCAATTCGCATTGCTGTTCGGGTTGGCAGGACGAACATGCGGCCGCTGACATTGAGCGCGGGCAACGAATGCACTATTCAGACAAGGTAGCAATAGTTTCCCGGGGCTCGGCCCCGGATAACGGAGAGATGAATATGTCCGATACCCCAGGTGCCCTGTCCGGCGTGACCGTCCTCGACCTGACCCGTGTCCTTGCCGGCCCTTATTGTACACAGATGCTCGGCGATCTGGGCGCAGACGTGATCAAGATCGAACGCCCTGGCGCAGGTGACGACACGCGACGCTTCGCCCCGCCCTTTATGGCTGGACCCGACGGAAACGATACCAGCGAGAGCGCCTACTTCATGAGCGCCAACCGCAACAAACGTTCGGTGGAAATTGACCTCAGCAGTGAAACTGGACAGACGATAGTCCGTGAAATTGCGATGAAGGCAGATGTCATTGTCGAGAATTTCAAAACCGGAAATCTCTCCAAGTACGGACTTGGATACGATGACCTGAAAGAAGCAAACCCCAAGCTCGTCTACTGCTCAATTACGGGATTTGGCCAGACAGGCCCCTATGCCTCGCGCCCTGGCTACGACTTTCTGATCCAGGGCATGGGCGGGATCATGTCGCTGACGGGCGAAGCTGAGGGTGAACCTCAAAAGGTCGGTGTTCCGATCGCAGACATCATGTCAGGCATGTTTGCCGCCGTCGCCGTCAATGGTGCGTTGCGTCACGCCGCGGTCACTGGTCAGGGCCAGTATATCGATATCGGCATGCTCGACACCCAGGTGGCATGGCTGGTCAATCAGGGGATGAATTTTATTCACTCCGGCGAAGCCGAACGCCTTGGCAATGCGCACCCCAACATCGTTCCCTACCAGGTCTTCGAAACGGCTGATGGACACATCGTTGTGGCGGTCGGAAATGACACACAATTCAAAGTCTTCGCCGGCATCATTGGTGAACCCGATTTACCAGACAACCCGACCTTCGCAACCAACGCGGCACGCGTGGGCAACCGCACCGAAGTCGTGGCGCATCTGCAGGCCATCATGAAACAGAAACCTTCGGCGTATTGGTTGAAGGAACTTGAGGCCAACAAGATTGGCTGTGGTCCGATCAACACCCTCGATCAGGTCTTCGAGGATCCACATGTGAAAGCGCGCGAAATGGTGGTCAACGTCCCGCATCCGCTTGCCGGACCGGATGGTGCCGAACTGATCGCAAGTCCGCTCAAGCTCTCGGGTACACCAGTCACCTATCGTCATCATCCACCGCTGCTTGGACAGCACACCGATGAAGTTCTTGGTGAAGTGTTGGGTTACGACGATGCAAAAATTCAGGAATTGCGTGACGCGGGCGCGATCGGCTGACCGACGGGGCTAACTGCCCTCATTGGGGTGAGTGAGTTGTTCGCGTATTTCCTGCGCGACCTCTTGCAGGCGAGCGCCAATGCGTGGAATCCGCGCTTCATTAAGCCGGGCGCGTGGACCCGTAACCGCTATCGCAAACGCTGCCCGTCCATGGGGATTGACCACCGGCGCCGCAACGGAACGTATGCCCGGCGAACGCTCTTCGTTATTCACGGCATAGCCGCGTTTACGAATTTCAGCGAGTTCCTGCAAGAGCCCGTTGATGTCCGTGATCGTGGTGCCCGTATAGGCGTTGAGTCTGGTTGCTTTATAGCTTGCTTGGACTTCCTGATTGCTCCGCATCGACAGCAGTGCTTTGCCCATACTCGTTGCATGGGCATCGAAATAGCCGCCGACCTGCACATCCGACCGGTGCGCGCTGTCCGTTGAAACCCGATCGACAATGAAGGCCTGTATGCCTTCGAGAAACGAAAGATTGACCGTTTCATCGACCTCATGTGCGAGCTTCACCAAAAAAGGATTTGCGTGATGCTGCATCCGGGACATGACACTGGCCGGGTGCCCGAACACATGCATCGCGAAACCGATCCAGTACCGACGGTCCTCGGCCTTATAGACATAGCCAAGACTGCAAAGAACCTCGAGCAGGCGATGTGCTGTCGCACGATGTAAGCCAGTCGCACGCGCAACTTCTGACACAGCACGTCCGGCTGGGCTGCTGTCCAGATATTCCAGAATTCGAAAGCCGCGCTCGAGCGACTGATTCTTGTACTCAGTCATATTGTCTCGCTTGATGAGATAAGATCAAATCTATTGGAATTTGGTCGTCACGCCAACTCAATTGCTTGGCCCGTCTCCGCGGACAGATCGGCAGCCATCGTGACATCCATAACCAATCGTGCCTCTCGCGCTGTGACAAGAACAGGACGGTCATACGCAATCGCATTCACGAAATGCAGGGTTTCATCAACCATGGCGCCAGCGAACACATGATCCACGGGCTCACCAGGCATGGAGGACAGCGGATAACGAATGCCGTGCTCCACTGTGTTCACCTGAATTTCCCGATGAGTGTCATCGACGGACAGTGCCCCTTCGGTACCGACAACCTCAATCCAGCTTTGCGAGTACTGCGGATAGCCTAGCGGCAAAACCCAGCCAGAACCGGCGCTGATCGTCGTACCATCATCCATGGTCACCATGATCCACTGGTGATCTGGCGTGTCGCTGACCTGATTGAAAAGCTTTCCCGATTGTTGCGAATAGACCAGTACGGGACGTCGGGGCTGCAAACACCAGAGCAGGAAGTCGATGGAATGGGTACCGCCCATCGCAGCCGGCGACATTTTGGAGCGACCTTTGATCTTGGCCCCTATCTCCCGGGTGATGTTGCGACTGACAAGGCACGTCACCGGCTCTCCGATATCACCTCGTTTGATGGCGGCATTTACGTAAGCGTATTTCGGATCAAACCGCCGAGTGTAGCCAACCGACAATTGCACGCCCTTATCCTCGGCGATCGCAATCGCTTCATCAGCTTCGGCTGGGCTTGGAGCAATCGGCTTCTCGATCAGAACATGTTTCCCGGCCTGCAGCGCCGCCCGAAGGATCGGAAAGCGCGCCGATTCTGGCGTAGACGCGATGATAATCGCGTCAATGGAGGCCGTTTCAACCAACGTGCGCCAGTCATCCGTTACCCGCGTCGCCTCTGTCTCCGAAGCAATTTCAGCAGCGCGGTCTGGATTGGTCTCAGCGATATGCAGTCCGGTCACGACAGCACTGCTCGCACAGGCATTGGCGCGAATGCCACCTACCCAACCGGCGCCGATAACTCCGATTTCAATCTGCCTCATCACCGAACACCTCCCAAATCATCGTCGAATTTTTCAACTTTGACCAACCGGGCTGACTAGCCTTCCAGCGTCACGGATAGGCCCGTCGCTGCCGCTTCTTCAATCGCCAGCGTGACCGCCAGGGTTCGACGCGCCTCGCGCGGAGTTGTATGCGGGCTTGGGCGACCGGTCATCAGATGATCCAGCCATGACCGGGTTTCGCTCGCGACGGCGCCCCAATAGTCACCCACGGCAAAGTCGGCGGCGGAAGTTGTCTGCATGAACATCATGTTGATGTTGTGGTCAGGGACATAGGTATGCGGAGCACCACGGTCCGTGAAGAGAAGACTGTCCTTGTTGTCTGCGTCAAGTAACACAACCCCTTCGTCACCGATGATTTCAAATCGAGAACTCTGGCCAATGGTCGGATAGGTCGCCGGCAATGCGTAGCTGACCCCTAGATTGACGACGGCGCCATTCTCAAAGGTGATGATTGCCCATGTCACGTCTGCTGCGTTGTAACCCAGTTCCTTGAATATCTTGTATTTACTGCGCGCCACCACCTCGATCGGCCGAACGCCTTCAAGAAACCAGCACGCCATATCGACGTAGTAGGTCAGCACATCCGTGACCGGTGTTGCGTCAGGTGATCGCGCCAGAATCTGCATCAACTGAGCTCGCGTGTTGTAAACCCGTGATTGCATCCCGAGAATTTCACCGAGCCGACCCTGGAGAATTTGCTCTTTGGTCATCATCCAACGGCGGTCGTGTCGCCGTGAGTATCCCACACGTAACTCGCTGCCACTGCGCTCTGCGGCTTCGATGATGATGTCAGCATCCTCAAGGGTCAACGCAATAGGTTTTTCGACAAATACGGCTTTGCCTGCTTCGAGAGCCTGCACAATGGAGTCACGGTGATCGTGTTCTGGTGTTGAGACGAAGACCGCATCCACCCGGTCGTCTGTGATCGCTGCAAGATTGTCTGTAGTGACCAAGTCTGCACCCGTTCGTTGGGCCAGCACATCCGCCTGCTTCTGTTCCCGGTCGGAAATCGCCAGGAAGTCCACACCGGGATGCGTGGATGACAGGCTGGCACGCAAGCCGCCAATTCGTCCGCACCCGATTACCGCCACACCAAGCTTTTCACGCGCCATCTTTTCATCTCCCAGGCCCAGAATTGACCGATCGTACTGAGCGGTCAATGGAAAGGCCGCCCCGGTTTCCCGGAGCGGCCCATCATTTCAGATTTTGAACCGTCTATTCCGCGGCTTGGGTCACCGGCTGGAAGTCCGGGACCTCAAGCTCGGGAACAACCTTGTCGAGGAAGGTCTGAAGCTCTTCAAGCATGTCGTCCTTCGGCTGCTGAGCCCAATGCCAGATCAATGTAATGTATTCACATGGAACCTGCTCATAGATTCCCTTCCACTCCGCAATGCATTCATCGACAGTTCCGCCAATGAAGATGCCGGAATCTTTCATACCCTGCAGAAGTTCATCTTCAGTGCCCTGCGGGAACTGCGGAAAGAACGGACCATAGAAGTTCTTGTAGATGTCTAGGTCGTACTCGCGCAGCTTCTTGTCATAACCCGCCGCGGTATCGGCGAAATGCGGCCAACGTACGATGTTCTGATTCTGCCCCAGTTGAACGTTGAAGCCACTCTCTTGAGCAACTTTCTCATAGTATTGAGACAGCTCAACCACCCCCTTGGTGGGCATGAAGTAAGTCGGAATGAAACCGTTACGGGCACAGAAATCGATAGAAGCCTGACTCTTGGAGGCCGCCACGAAGACCGGCGGATGCGGCTTCTGATAGGGCTTGGGTACAACTGACACACGCTGGACGCTGCCGTCGGGGCCAATCTCACCTTCCGCACCGGCATCGCGTGCAATTTCCCAGGCCGGGTAGCCTTCAACGCCTGTTTCATAGGGATAAGGCGCTTCGTAGAACTCACCTTTCACGCGAACGCTTTCCTGGGTCCAGGCGTCGATCACCATGCCCACACGCTCTTCAAAGATCTGCCGGTTACGCTCATCTGCGGCGCTGCCGTCGGAAACCGTAGCGGGGGATTCCGTAAACTGCCCCATCACATTGGCCCAGCGTGACTGATAACCGCGCGCAAACCCGACAAAGAACTTGCCCTTGGTTAGATGATCAATGATCGCAGTTTCCTCTGCGATCCGCAGCGGATCGTGGGTCGCGGCCACATAGCCCATCGCACCAACATGAGCGTTCTTCACCTGGCTTGCCCAATAGGCATTCAGGACACCCGGGTTCGGTCCGACTTCGTATCCCTCGGAATGAAAATGATGCTCAATCGTGCCAAGGCCCCAGACACCCATGGCGTCGGCCTCTTTCACGATCTCCGTCCATTCGTGGACGATCTTATGATACATATCGCTGTCATTGCCGAGCGGACGCTTGGCCTTACGGTCTTCCTCCCCATCGGCGGGGAACATCGGATACAGCTGAACAATGACTTTCGGTTTGGCCATTTCTGGCTCCTTTTGCCGGACGATTCATATTGGCAGGAAGAATACGGCTCCCTAGCCATACCTGCAAATACCAAGTTACAATGCGAGCTATAGTTAAACCATATGGGTAAAATGCACTCCCGAAATGGACTTAAACCCATGGATTTAAAACAGATTCGCGCCTTTGTGGCAGTCTTCGAAGGAGGCAGCATCAACAGTGCAGCAGCCAATCTTCGAGTTGCGCAACCTAGCCTCAGTCTGCAGATCAAAAATCTGGAAGAATCGGTTGGCGTGAAACTGTTCGAACGGCATGCGCGTGGGGTTCACCCCACTGCCGCAGGTGAGCGCTTTTATGACGATTGCCGCCGTATTCTGGGCGATGTTGAGAATGCTGCGCAGAACATGCGGGAATTTGCCAGCGGCGTTTCTGGCGCACTCGATGTCGGACTTATTCCCACTGTGACCAAGGGTGTGCTGGCAGAAGTGTTGCCTGCATATATGGAAGCTCTTCCCAATGTAGATGTTCGGGTGGTGGAGGCCTATAGCGGTAGCCTGACATCCTGGGTGATGTCTGGAGAGCTTGATTTTGCGTTGGTTACCGAGCCCCCACGTCATGACGGGTTGGAAATGCGTGTGCTTTCGACCGAACCGCTCGCCATGATTTCCGGACGTAAAACCGGCCTGATCCATCTCGAACCCGTCCAGCTACAGCGTATGCCGCCAGTGAAACTGGTCTTACCATCTTCGCAACATAGCTTGCGCGCCATCATTGAACGCTACATCAAGCTTGGGGATATCAAGGTCGAACGCATCATCGAAATCGATGGATTGTTTGGCTCACTGGAGTTCATCCGGCATTCGGATTTCTCAGCAATCCTTCCGGTCACAACAATCGTCCGGGATCTGGATCAGGGCGATGTCATCGTCAATCCACTCGAGGATATGCAGACGACCTTCGAGTATTTCCTTGTCCACCAGACCCAGCGACCTCTTTCTGCTGCGGCACGTGAACTCGTGACCCGACTGGAAGAAGCCCTCAGGCACACGGCAGAAGCCTGGGCCGATGTACTTAGGAAAACACCGCTAGCTGCGGAATGACTTATGGTTTCTGTCGCAGTTAATAGTTTCAGCTTATATTTGTAATATGGATATCCGTCAGCTCGAACAGTTTGTCGCCGTCTATGAAGAGGGTAGTTTTTCGCAGGCCGCACGACGCGCGAAATGCACACAGCCTGCGCTCTCTGTACAAATTCGCCACCTGGAAGATGACCTTGGTGTGCCTTTGTTCACCCGCAGCCGCCGTGGCGTTGCTCCCACAGTTGCAGGCAAACGCCTGTATGCTCGTGCCCTTTCCATTTTAAGTGCCGTTGCCGATACACGCATCGCCGTGGGTGAACTCTCCGGCGACATCACGGGCTCCCTGACCATCGGAACGGTGCCCTCTGTCTCTCGCAGTGCCCTTCCAGCTGCGCTTTCCCGCTTTACAGAAGCCCACCCCAATGTGGAACTGAGCCTGGATGAAGCCTATGGGGGAACACTCACCGAACGTGTGGCCGCCGGAGAACTTGATTTTGCAGTGGTCAGCAGTGCGGTCAGCCACGTCGGAATTGAGGCCACCCTGCTGGCTGAACACGAAATGGCTCTTGTGTCCGGCCCCGCTTCCGGCCTGACGCCGTTTGAGCGGATCCGGCTCAGTGAATTGCCCCCATTGCGCATGGTCCTCCCGACACGGCGTCATGCAATTCGCCAATTGATCGACACTCACATCGCCCGGGCAGAACTTGTGGTCGAATCCACCATTGAATCCGATGGCCTGAATACAACACTCGAATATGTGCGGCACTCCGGATGGTCGACCCTGACTGCAGTCGCCTCGGTTATTGATGCTGGTGATTCCGGTGCGCTGGTGATCAATCCAATTGTCAAACCAAGAGCCGAGATGGACTACTATCTGATACGGCAGGTTCGCCAGCCACTCAACGGTCCGGGAGATCGGTTTTTGAATCTTCTCAGCGAGGAACTCGATGCCATCACAAGACGCTGGCGCATGCTTTCCAGAACCGCCGAATAAAGATAAAAAAATATAGTATTATCAGTTATTTACAGGCCTCATTTCATGTCAGACAAACAAATGCAACAACGGGTCATTGTTACAGCCGGCGGCTCGGGTATCGGCCGGGCCATCGTGAATCAGTTTGTGGCATCTGGTGCCCGTGTGCACATCTGTGATGTACAATCCGAACTGATCTCTGGCATGACGGAAAACAACATGAATGTAACCGGCACGCTTGCGGATGTCGGCAAACCCGCAGATGTCGAAACTCTGGTAGCCGAAGCTGTCACACAAATGGGCGGTGTGGATGTACTCGTGAACAATGCCGGGGTTGGCGGCCCCCGAGGCGCCATTGAAGACATATCCTACGAAGACTGGGATCGCACGATCAGCGTTAATCTCAATGGTATGTTCTATTGTATCAAGAATGTCGCGCCACACATGAAAGCTCAGAATTCCGGCTGTATCGTGAATATCTCGACGGCGTCAGCAAAGGTCGCCCTTCCAATGCGGTCTCCCTATGTGGCATCGAAGGTTGGTGTTTTAGGCCTGACCCACACAGTCGCCCGCGAATACGGCCCTTTCGGGATCCGTTGCAACAGCATTCTGCCCGGCTTGATCGACAATGAACGCGGACGCGGGATCGTCGCCAATCAAGCCATAGAGCGCGGCATCACAGCCGAAGAGCGTGAAGCCGAATTTCTGGAGTTCATTTCCCTGAAATGCTGGATCGACCCCAGCGAGGTCGGTGATCTGGCTGTATTCCTGGCATCTCATGCCGGTCGACACATCACCGGCCAGGACATTGGCATGGACGGCAATGTCGAGTGGGAAATCTAGCCGCCGGAGCACCAGATCATGCCGCTCGTTGAGCTGACAGCATTCCAGTTTGGATTCGCGTTCTTCGCGTTCTTTCTCGGCGGGCTCGTCAAAGGGACCGTGGGGATCGGTATGAAAGCCATTACCCTCGGTCTGATGGCGACGGTTGTTGAATTGCCGGTGGCAATCGCCCTGCTGATCGTCCCCGGGATCGCCGCCAATGCATGGCAGGTTTTCGGTGAGCCCGGGCTCCTGCATACAATTCGCCGCATCTGGACACTGCTTCTCGCCTGCTGTCTGGGTGTTTGGATAGGCGCAGAGATTTTGGTGGTGGCCGACACAAGACTACTCACCATCGGCCTTGGGGTCCTTCTCGCACTGTTCGCCAGCTATGCGCTGCTGGCACCTCAAATTCCCGCTCCGGGACGACATGAACACTGGATGTCTCCAGTGTTTGGCGGAATCAACGGTGTGGCCGCTGGAATGACAGGCTCGGATGTAATCCCCGGCGTGCCTTATCTGCAATCTCTCGGACTAAAACGGGACATGCTTGTGCAGGCCATGGGCCTTCTGTTCCTGACTGCGACCTTCGCAATCACGCTCGCCTTCCAACAGAAAGGTCTGCTCAACAAGGAACTCGCGGTCTCGTCGGTCCTGTTCACAATCCCGGCTTTGGTGGGCTACTACATCGGTGCAAAAGTACGCCAACGCATATCGGAAGCCCGATTTCGTCTGGTTTTACTGCTCTCGCTCTTGCTCCTTGGTCTCTACATCGTGATGCGGAATTCGTTCTAGTACGGACTTACGCGTTGCCGTCTTCAATTCACCGCCCTATAGTTAACTTAATGGTTAAATAAAGGGCGGCTAGTAATGGGCGAATACCACGACACACTGTTTCCGAACGAACCTCAAAACTATCGCGTGGCACGCGATAATCTGCTGGCTGCGGAAATGGAGCTTCGCAGCCAGATAGAGGAGGTGGCCGCTAAACGCCGCGCACTCCCTCTCGGCGGCGCACTGAAGGAAGACTACGTCCTGACTGAAGGGTCACATGACCTTTCGATTGCGGGCCAAGCGAGGCAAACAAAATTCTCCGAACTGTTTGCGCAGGGTAAAAACACGCTTGTTGTCTATTCCTTCATGTTCGCCCCCAACGCCAATCCCTGCCCAGCCTGCACATCCCTGATCGATGGACTGGACGGAATGGCAACACATATCCGTGACCGCATGAATTTTGCGGTCTTTGCCAAAGCGCCAATCAATGAATTTCGAGCGTGGGGCCAAACACGTGGCTGGCGGAACCTTCGCCTGCTTTCCACAGGTCAAACGACTTACAATTCCGACTACAATGCCGAAACCAAAGACAACTCCCAGACGCCAGTGATCAACGTGTTTCGGAGAACCAATGACGGTATTTTCCACAGTTGGGCGTCAGAGATGGTTTTCGCGCCCTGGCCTGAGGGCATGCATCCCCGCCACGCCGATTCAATCTGGCCGTTGTGGAACGTCTTTGATCTGACTCCTGATGGCCGCGGTGATTGGTTTCCAAGAACAACCTACGACTGATCTATCAAACGGGAGAAACATCATGAGCAACAAGATTGAAGGCGGTTGCCAGTGCGGCGCTGTGCGCTATTCAAGCAGTGTCGCCCCTTCCATCACATTCAACTGCCATTGCACCCATTGCCAAATGGCCAGCGGCGCGGCTTTTACCACTGCCGTTGCAGTCCCACAGGGCACCACCGAGATTACCGGTTCCACCATGGTGCACACGCTCGCTTCTGATCTCGGGACACCCGTCCACCGACACCATTGTCCAACCTGTGGCAGCTATGTGTACGGCATCAGCGAAGGTTTCGGTGCCACTGCCTTTAATGCTGTCACTCTCGATGACCCGAGTTGGGTGAAGCCGGAGATCGAAGTTTATGTCAGTAGTGCCCAGCCCTGGGCACATCTGCAACCAGACCTGCCTAAATTCGACCAGTTGCCTCCCATGGGTGAGGACGATTCCAGTCTCTAGCTAGCGATGAACAGTCCTGCTGCGAAACCTTCATCGACGACGAAGTTCGCGCCATAAACCGCTTTCCCCGTTGTCGGAGACGCCAGAAAAAGTGCAGCGTTTGCGATGTCTTCGGGTTTCGAATAGGTCCGGCCCGACGGGGTCAGCATGTCCATGAACTCAAGCACCGGCTTAAGCTCTGGATCTGTGCGAATATCTGCATTCATCGGGCTCTCGGTGTTGCCTGGGGAAATCGAGTTTACATGAATGCCCGAGCGGGACAGCTCAACTGCCATTGCCTTGGTCATCATCACGATGCCGGCCTTGGTGGCGCAGTACATTGCATAAGACGGTAATGCGACCACACCAGCCACAGACGCCATGTTGATGATGTTGCCACGCTTTCGACCAACCATATGGGGCACCACGGCATTCGCCATATTCCAAGTCCCCTTCAGGTTGATATCGACCATCCGGTTCATATCCACGGACTTGGTATCCCCGGTCGCCGTCGGATAGAAAACACCGGCTGCGTTGACCAGAATATCGATCTTTCCGTGGTTCTTAAGAACCTTGTCCACGGTGGCCTGCACTTCGTTCGGTTTGGTAACGTTGCACACATAGCCCTTAGACTTGCGCTTGATGCCTTTGGCGACTTTGTTAGCCTTACGGATGTTTGAGCTGGCAATAATTGCGCAGGTCGCACCTTCGGCTGCAAACTTCTGGGCAATGGCTTCGCCAATTCCAGAGGATCCACCGCTGATGAGTGCCACTTTGTTTCGCAATTCCATCGTCTCTCTCCCTTTGATAATCAAACGTGATTTAGTATCCGGCCGAAACGCCTTCATCCATAAGCAGTAAGGCGCCATGGGCAGCGCTCGCGTCGTCCGAACTCAGAAACAAAATTGCACCGGCCATCTCGCGTGGATCGGCAAAGGCCCGATTGCTGAGCGTCTTGTCCTTGATGGTCTGGTAGATCTCCGCATATTCCGGCTCAGTCCGCACATTTTCGTTCATCGACGTCGCCGTGTTGCCTGGCGCCAGACAATTGACGTTGATGTCATGCGGCGCCAATGCGGCGGCGAGCGAGCGGGTCATATTGATTACAGCAGCCTTCACTGCTGAATAAACAATGTAATTGCTACGGCCCGCAGTGCCTGCGGCGGAGCCCAGATTAACGATCTTACCGCCACCACCCGCAATCATGTGCGGTGCGACCGCGTTACATACGAAGAAACACCCCTTGAGATTGATGTCACTCATGACATCGAACATCTCCTCATCCGTTTCACCGATGCGGGTCGGGTAAAACACTCCAGCTGCGTTCACAAGAATGTCGATACGCCCGAACTCGGCGATCACATTTGCCACCAGGCTTTCGACCTGTGTAACGTCGCTCACATCACAGGTAAAAGCCTTGGCATTCCCACCACAACGGCCCGCAGTCACCTGCGCCTTGTCTAGTGAAGAACTGGCAACCACCGCAACTTTGGCTCCCTCTTCGGCGAAACGAACACAAACCTCTGCGCCGATACCTGATGAACCGCCCGTGATCAGTGCCACCTTGTTTTCAAAGCGCATCTCAATTCTCCCTAAACTGCAGCATATAAAGCTTCAATGAGTGGACCCGCGAAGGGTCCTGTATCAGCAATCGGTGCCATCCGATTGCCGCAATAACTAAACCCTATCTTGCGTTCCGGGTCGCCAAATCCGATCGCGCCACCAATTCCCGTATGCCCGAAATTCCCGCGATGACCGCCAAACGGAAACGGTGGGCAGGACAGCATAAACCCGCAACCGAAGCGGAATGGCCGGTTGGTCATCCGGTCCAGATCATCCCAATGCTCGCTGGTTGCATCTGCGATCAGGTCCTCGGACAAGAGGCGATTGCCGTCAATAACGCCACCATTGGCCAAGCCTCCATAAAGGCGGGCAATCGCTCGGGCGTTACCATGCCCATTGGCCGATGCGTACTGGTTGTAGACCCAGTCCTCAGAGTTGAAGTCTTCGGTTTTTGGCATGGGGTTCCATGCCCGCAAAAGCGGAGATTCCGCTTCGCCCTTGATACCGTCACGCGACGGTGTGCCCGGAGTTTCGACGAATTCGGCACGCCGCGCGGCCTGTGATGCGGTCAGCCCGATACCAAAATCGATGCTGAAAGGTTGCGCAACATTTTCCCGCCAGAGGGTTCCTACATCTCGGCCATCCGCATGCCGGATCAATCCATTGAGCAAAGGGCCGTAAGTGAATGAGTGGTACGCCCCGCCCGTGCCCGGTTTCCATTCCGGAGCCGCCGATTCCAGTGCCGCTTCTACGGAATGACCATCCCAAAGAGAACCGGCAGGTGCCGCATCGGCATAGATCACGCCGGATTGATGGGAGATGAGCGTGCGAACCGTCATGTCTTCCTTGCCGTCACCCGAAAACTCCGGCCAATAGGTCGAAACCTTCTCCGTCATATCGACGGCGCCCTGGTCCACCAACGTTAGCAATGCAACAGCGGAGCAGGCTTTGGTTACGGACATCATGCAGGCCGTGGTGTCGCGTTCCCATATTTGGGTTCGCGCAGCATCCCTATATCCACCCCAAAGATCGACAACAACTTCACCGTCGATCACGACAGACACACACGCACCGAGCTCGTCACCGCAGATCGGATCCCCATGATCCATGTTGTGTCGAAAGGCCGCTTCGATGTCAGCGAATACCGGATCGCATTGTCCGGAAACCGGAATACCTGTCATGGGCTACTCCGCAGCCGCGCGCAAACGCGATGTTTCATCGGTCGCAAGCGTGCCATCACCCTGAATCACGACACCGTAAACGTTACGCGCACGCTCTCGGGACATGAACCCCTCAGAGACCTGCAATTGAACCCGCTCGGGGTCTCTCTCAGCAGGTGGTCCAAATCCGCCGCCGCCGCATGATCGAGACTCGATCAGTTCTCCGGCATCCAGGAAGACCTGCCCAACCCGGGGCACATCTTCTTGCCCACCATTCACATTGATCTTGTGCTGTCCGGCATTCGCCGCACCCAGACCACCGCGCACACCTTTAGGTCCGTTGATCGTGCCATCCGAATTGTAAATCAGCGACATGGAGCCGGCCCGTGGTCCGTAACGGGCAAAGGCCTGCGGTGCACCACAGGTTCGTCCAGCGCCTTCGGTATCAGGAAAAAATCCCCGCGCATGCACATAGATCGGCATCCGCAATTCATCCAGCTCGACAGAATCCAGGAAACACATGCCTGCATTGCCCACATGACCGACTGTCCACCAGGCATCTGTATATGCGCTGGCCGCACCGCATGTTCTACCCAGGAAAACCTGGTTGATATAGGGCTTGTTAGTTTCCGGATTGATGCCCGAAACCACCGCAGCTGCCGGTGGACTGGACGCACCACACTCTGCGAGCCCAATCGATTCCGAAATCTTCGCCATCGACGCCTGTACTGAATTGGAAACCCGATCGGCCACATTGGTTGTTGCTGCTGAGCAACTGGTTGGATGGCTTGGGATACCAACCACACAGTTTTCACGAAGCTGCACGGAAATACGTCGAAACGATCCGGCATTCTTCGGCACAGTGTGCTCGATAGAGTTGAACACACCAACCATCGCAGCCGTGCGCGAACACGCTTCCGACAGGTTCAAACCGCAGGGCATGGTGTCAGGATTATCTCGTAAATCCACATTCACCATTGCCGCGTCCGGGTCCACTGTTACCGACACATTGATCTTCACACCCTCTTCGGGCGTGCCCGGGATTGGATCATGGGTGCTGGAGTGGCTTCCTTCACCAGCAGGAAGCGCCCGCAAGGCGGCTTCCATACGGGATTCGGAGTAGTCAAAGAACTTGGTTGCAAAGGATTCCAGCTGGTCCCAGCCAACATCCTCGCCCAATCCGATCAACTCACGTTCCCCGATACGGGCAGCTCCGACCATCGCCAGATAGTCCCCCCACCACTGGTCGGGCACCCGGATGCGTAACTGGCACATCCGCACAATATCTTCGATGTTTTCGTAGTCTTTCTGAACCTTCACTGCCGGAAAGATCAGCGCGCCTTCTTCGTAAACATCACGGGCGCGTGCGTGATAGGTCGTCGGGATCGAGTTACCAATATCCGCCTGATGGGCTTTTGCTTCGACGGTGAACCGATGTCGCCCCTCGTCATCCATCACCGGCACGAGAATCGTATGATCCGCCGGATGTGAACAGCCGTGATAAGGCGAGTTGTGGAGATAGGCATCCCCGGCACAAAAATCAGGATGAAACTCCGCCATCGAGCGCGCCATAATGTCCGGGCCAGACAGGACATGAATGGGCAGGCTCTCGGTCGCAGTCAGCAGCTGATGGTCTGCTGTCACAATACAGCAGGAAAAATCACGGGCCGTGTTCAGAACGCCCGAACGCCCTGTGCGCAGCAAAGTGTTGGCCATTTTGCGCACGATCCCATCGAGACGGTTCGACAGCAAGGCGAGCTGTACGCCGTCTAGCGCGTCAGCCTTAATCTTGTTTGCAGGGCTGACCATCAATCCAACATGCCCGCGCGCTTCACTTCTGTCGCGGCCATGTCCACATGGCCAGACGCATCAAGCACAACGCCATAGACCGACGCAGCGCGTTCGACGCTGACATATTCTTCACGCACATCATGGGCGACCATTTCAGGGTCACGATCTTTCGGGTCCCCATATCCCCCACCGCCGCACGACTGTGATCCGATCAGTTCACCTGCAACGAGATTGACCACATCGCAATTGGGCAGGTCTTCATGTTTGCCATTGCGTGTAATCCGAAACTGGCTGGCACTTGCACCGCCAAGCCCACCGCGCACACCCTTCGGGCCATTGATCCCGCCGTCGCTGACATAAGCCACATCCAGATTGCCCGTCCGGGGGCCAAACTCCGTATAGGCCGACCGCGCGCCACAAAATCGTCCAGCGCCTTCTGTGTTGGGCGCAAAGGCTCTGGTTTTGACGAAAATCGGCTGACGCATCTCGTCGAGTTCGATTGAATCCTGATAGCAGAGGCCACCATTTCCGACATGACAAATCGACTGCCAGCAATCAGCGTCAGGCGCTCCTGCACCACCAGTCAGACCAAGGAAAACCTGGTTTACAAAGGGCTGTCCGCGCGCCTCATCGATCCCGGAGACGACGCCGGTGGATGGCGGAATGATGGCACCGCACTCCGCAAGACCAAATCCATCCGCGATCTCGGCAATAGCCGCCTGGGTCGGATTCGATACACGGTCGGCGATATTTGTGGTCGCCACCGAGCAACTCGTTGGGTGTTTGGGAATACCACAGACCGAATTTTCACGCAGCAGAACCTCGATACGTCCGAACGAGCCTGCATTCTTCGGCACCGAATGATCGATCGAATTGAACACACCCACCATGGCCGACGTCCGCGCGCAGGCTTCGGACAGATTCAACCCACAGGGCTGCGCATCAGGGTTGTCCCGCAGATCGACTGTGACCTTTCCAGCATCTGGGTCGATGGTCACGATGCTCTTGATGGTAATGCCATCTTCCGGAGTCCCGGGTATCGCATCATGGGTCGAAGTGCGCGTGGCCGTACCGGCTGGAAGTTGTCGGATCGCACCGACCATGCGTTCCTCGGAATAGGCAAACCACTGCTCGTTGAAATTCTCAAGCGTCTCCCAACCGACCTCCCGGCCGAGCGCCAAAATTTCCCGCTCGCCAATTCTGGCCGCCCCCATCATGGCCAGAAAGTCACCCCACCATTGATCGGGCACCCGAATGCGTAGCTGGCACATTCGGACAATGTCCATGTTGTACTCATAGTCTTCCTGAACCTTCACGGCCGGGAAGATTAGAGCGCCTTCCTCGTAAACGTCGCGTGCCGTGCCGTGATAGGTCGTCGGAATCGAGTTTCCTATATCCGCCTGATGAGCCTTCGCTGCGACTGTGTAGCGGTGAATGCCGTCATCATCGATCACGGGAATCAAAATCGTATGATCCGCCGCGTGGGAACAACCGTGATAGGGCGAGTTGTG
>JABJAG010000214.1 GCA_018666195.1 Alphaproteobacteria bacterium | reverse complement strand
CGGCCGACAGTACCAATTCTCCGGCAACCGAGACCCGAGCGGGGGCGCCTTTCTGGCGCAGGGTCAGGCCGGTCACGCGTTTCCCGTCAAATTCAATTCGATCGGCTTCGGCATGGGTCAGGATTGTCAGATTTGACCGGCCCCTGGCTGGTTTGAGAAACGCTTTTGCGGTGTTCCAACGAATGCCGGAGCGCTGGTTGACGTGGAAGTACCCGCAGCCGTGGTTGTCACCCCGATTAAAATCTTCTGTCTTGGGGATGCCTTCCTGCGCGGCAGCTTCCTGGAACGCGTCCAGTAAATCCCAGGCCAGGCGCTGGTTTTCGACGCGCCACTCGCCGCCTTCCGCATGTAGATCATCTGAAGGAACGGCAGCCTGATCTTCTGATTTCAGGAAGTATGGTACCACATCGTCCCAGCCCCAGCCCGTATTGCCGAGTTGGCGCCACTGATCGTAGTCACGGCTCTGGCCACGCATATAGATCATACCATTGATAGACGAGCAGCCACCCAGAACGCGTCCGCGAGGGTAGTCGAGGGAACGTCCATTTAGTCCGGCTTCTGCCTCTGTTTTGAACAGCCAGTCCGTCCGTGGGTTGTTCATACAATACAAGTAGCCGACAGGAACGTGAATCCAGAAATAGTTGTCGCTGCCGCCGGCTTCGAGCAGCAGCACCGATACTTCGGGGTCTGCCGACAATCGATTGGCAAGCACACAGCCCGCCGAGCCAGCACCAACAATCACATAATCAAACGTCCCAAGGTCCTTCATCCTACGTACCTGACCCCAGACCTACTCGGCCGCAACTTCGATCAGCAGGCCGTTGTCATCTACGGCTAGGCCGGTGTCCCGTGCGGCTTCAATCACCGAGGGATGCCAATGGACTTTGCCTGTATCAGGACCGCCGACAATGAAGTGCAAGGTCGCGGGCGTATCGCCGACATTCTTGAACCCGCGATAGATGCCGATGGGAACGGAGACCGTATCGCCGGCTTCCAGAATGACTTCACGTTCTTCCTCGCCATCGCGCCAGTAGATCGACCATGTGCCGTCGAGTGGCATGAAGACTTCTTCGGTTTCGTGCCAATGAAGGGCAGCTCCACAGCCGGGCTCACATTTGGCAAAACCATTGGCAAAGCCGTGCGCGGCACCGACTTTTGGTGCCAGATCGGGGTCATCTTCATTCTCGGTTACACCGAGGCCGAGCAGATTGATCATTTCGCGTTCATGACCAGGTATACGCTGGTCCATGAAGCAGAGATCGCTGCCTTTCAGCTCTTTGAAGCGCGCGACGCGCGCCTGCATGTCTTCAACGCTGACGCTGGGTCCGGGAGGGGGATCAAGGCGTGTCATCTCGTGTCTCTCCTTTGATTGCATCTGCAGGTGCAAATTCCATTTACTCATCTTAACGATATGCCTCCCGATTGTCTTGCGGCAGGCCGTCGCGTAGCTTCATCACTATGAGCGAAATGACCTATCCAGACCGTCTTGCTGCATTGCGCGCTGTACTCGTTGAGCAGGGGCTCGATGGTTTTGTTGTGCCACACGCAGATGCACATCAGAACGAGTTTTTGCCGCCAGATGCGGAGCGTCTGATGTGGCTGACCGGATTCAATGGTTCTGCAGGCGCAGCTGTGGTTTTGCGGGATCAGGCTGCAATCTTTGTTGATGGCCGGTACACATTGCAGGTTCGTGATCAGGTGGATGCGGCGTTGTATTCCTTTCATCACCTGGTCGAAGAACCTGTTGCTGACTGGTTGGGCACGGTGCTGTCACAGGGGGCGAAGCTCGGTTTTGACCCCTGGTTGCACACCCAGACGCAGAAAGAACGGCTGGAGCAGGCGATAATTTCCACGGGCGCTGAATTCGTTCCTGTCGCTACCAACCCACTGGACTCCGCGTGGCTGGATCAACCAGCACCGCCCGCTGTACCGGTTGTTCCCCACGAAGTTCGTTTTGCCGGGCGACCAAGCGCTGAAAAGCGCGCCGATCTGTCGGCTTCGCTGCGTGAAAGCGTGCTTGATGCCGTGGTGCTGACGCAACCGGATTCCATTGCGTGGTTGCTTAATGTGCGTGGTGGCGATGTGGATCACACGCCGTTGCCATTGAGTTTTGCCATTGTGCACGCCGATCAGGATCTCGACTGGTTTGTTGCACCTGAGAAACTGTCAGATGAACTGCTGGAGCATCTTGGAAATGGCGTGGCCGTTTATGCGCCCGATGCCTTTGGAGCTGGATTGGACCGGCTCGCGGGAAAACGCGTCTGGGCCTGCCCTGATAGCGCAGCTGCATGGGTGTTTGACCGGCTTTCAGGGGTAAAAGCGAAGCTGGCGCGCGGTGGGGATCCCGTGACCATGTCCAAGGCCGTCAAGAACGAAGCTGAACTGGCCGGAACCCGGGCAGCCCATATACGCGACGGGGCTGCGCTCGTTGGTTTTCTGCACTGGTTGTCGATAGCCGCGCCGGGCGAGGGCATTGACGAGTTGTCGGTGGCCGAAAAACTGGCAACGTTCCGCGCGCCGGGTGAGCATTTCCGCGATTTGAGCTTCGGGACGATCTCCGGGTCCGGGCCGAATGGCGCGATTGTGCATTACCGGGTAACACCAGAAACCAACCGCAAACTCGGCGCGGGTGAACTTTATCTGGTTGATTCCGGTGCGCAGTATCTCGATGGCACAACGGATGTCACACGCACGGTGGCAATTGGTTCACCGAGTGCGGAAATGCGGGACCGTTTCACTCGTGTTCTGAAGGGACACATCGCGTTGGCGATGTTGCGGTTTCCCCCGGGCACGACAGGTGGCCATATTGATGTTCTGGCCCGCCAGGCGCTCTGGAAAGCTGGTCTCGACTATGATCATGGCACGGGTCATGGGGTGGGAAGTTATCTGGGGGTACATGAAGGCCCGCATCGCATTTCCAAGGTGGGAGCGAACACGCCTTTGCAGCCCGGTATGATCGTTTCCAATGAACCGGGTTTTTATAAGGAAGGTGCATTCGGCATTCGGATCGAGAATCTGGTCGCCGTGAGCGAACCGGCTGAAATACCGGGTGGTGAGCGCGCTATGTTGGGTTTTGAAACTCTGACTTTGGCCCCCATCGACCAAAGTCTTGTTGATGCAAAGTTGCTCACGGATGAAGAGCGGGCGTGGCTCGATGCTTATCACGCCCGGGTCCGTGATGTGATCGCGCCCTTGGTTGAAGATGCGGCTCGTGAATGGTTGGTCTCAGTTACAGCGTCACTAGGGGTTTAGAAATGCGTATTGCTGTTGTCGGCGGCGGGCCTGCGGGACTCTACTTTGCCACTCTCTGGAAGAAGCGCCACCCCGGTGCCACGGTGAGAGTATATGAACAGAATCCACCCGATGCGACCTTCGGGTTTGGCGTTGTGTTCTCCGATCGTGCGCTCGAGTTTTTGCGCGAAGATGACCCGGAAACCCATGATCTGATCACGCCCGAGATGGAGACGTGGAATGATATGACCCTGATACATCAGGGGGAGAAGGTGAGCATTGATGGGGTTGGGTTTTCCTCGATTGGTCGCCTGCATTTGCTCCAGTTGCTGCAGGAACGCGCACGGGCCGTGGGAGCGGAACTGGTCTTCGACACGGTCGTGCATTCAGTGGCTGAGCTGGCGGATTTCGACCTGATTATCGCGTCTGACGGGGTGAATTCCGTCGTTCGGCGCGGTTTTGAGGGTGATTTCGGCATGTCCTTGTCCTATTTGCCCAACAAGTTCGCTTGGTACGGGGTTGAGACACCGTTCGACACGCTGACCCAGACTTTTGTCGAGACCGAACACGGTCCGTTCAATGCCCATCACTATCGTTACACCTCGACGATGAGCACCTTCCTTGTGGAGTGCGCACGAGAGACATGGGAAAAGGCCGGCTTTGCGACGATGAGTGAAGCGGAGTCCGCGCAGAAATGCGCCGAGATTTTTGCCGACACGCTGGATGGCAAACCTCTGATCACGAATAAGTCCGACTGGCGGAACTTCCCGCTGATGTGGAATGAACGCTGGTCCCATCAGAACATGGTGCTGGTGGGTGACGCGCTGCACACGGCGCATTTCTCCATCGGTTCGGGCACCCGGCTGGCGCTGGAGGATGTGATTGCGCTGGTGGATGCGCTGGAGGCACAATCCGATGATATGCCAGCCGCGCTGCGGGCCTATGAATCGGCCCGCAAGCCCATCGTCCAAAAGATCGTCTCTGCTGCGACTTCGAGTGCGCGCTGGTACGAGGATTTTGCCGACCATATGAAACTCAGTCCGCTTGATTTCGGTTATGCTTATATGACCCGTTCGGGACGTGTTGACGACGACCGCCTGCGAAAGTTCGCGCCGGGTTTCATGGCCAAATATGAAGGGCAGGGGTGACATGAGTTCCCGTATTTCTACAACACGCCGAAAAGTCGGCTTTGGCGACTGTGACCCGGCAAAGATCGTCTACTACCCGAACTATTTTGATTGGTTTGACCGGGGCAGCCACCAGCTGTTTGAGGAAGCCGATGTGTCTATGAAAATGCTGGAAGAGACATTGGGCGTTCTGACCCCGATCGTGGATGTGCAATGCCGGTTTGTCTCACCGGCGCGCTGGGAAGATGAGATCGACATCTCCAGCGAAATCACGCACTGGGGTTCGAGGTCTTTCACCGTGGCCCATCGTGTAACCCAGGCCGCAACTGGCGACCTGGTCGCGGACGGAACGGAATCTCGGGTTTGTGTGCGACCGGACAGCGACAACAACGGGCAGATCAAGGCGTGTGAAATTCCTGATGAAGTCCGCGCGGCCTTCGGAGTTACGGCCGACTAGCTCTCGGATCGGGCGATCCAGGCATCCTCATCGATCATTTCGATGCCGAGCTCGGTGGCTTTTTTGGCTTTTGACCCTGCGCCGGGGCCGGCGACAACCAGATCGGTTTTGCTCGACACCGAACCTGATACTTTGGCGCCGAGAGATTCGGCCCGGGCCTTGGCTTCGGAGCGTGTCATTTTTTCCAGTGTGCCCGTGAAGACGATGGTTTTTCCCGCGAAGGCAGAATCGTTGGCGGGCTGAACGAATGCTTCGATGTTCAGCTGTTCTCCCAGATCATCGAGAACCTGCCGATTGTGCTCTTCGTGGACGAAGGCGAGCAGATCTTCGGCGACCGACACGCCAATTCCGTCGATGTTCAGCAGGTCCTGATAGGCTTCGCTCTCACGATCCTGTGCCTGTGCCATGGCAGTTCGCCAGTCGTCGATGCTCCCATAGGTTCGAGCCAGCAGGCGGGCCGTAGCCTGTCCTATCTGGCGAATGCCCAATGCGTAGATGAAACGATCAAGCTCGATGGTGCGGCGCTCATTGATCGCGTCCAGAAGATTGTCGACAGATTGTTCGCCCCAGCCTTCCCGTTCGAGCAAACCATCCCGTTTTTCGTGAAGGCGAAAGATATCGGCAGGTCCTTCAACCAGTCCGTCCATATGGAAGGCGGTGATGTTCTTGGCACCGAGCCCTTCGATGTCGAAGGCGTTGCGCGATACGAAATGTTTCAGGCGCTCAACAGATTGCGCCGAGCAAATCAGCCCTCCGGTGCAGCGTCGAACGGCTTCATCGATGTCGCGCACCGCTTCCGAACCGCAGACCGGGCAGTTGGTTGGAAAAACATAAGCCACCGCGTCCCCGGGGCGCTTTTCGGCGATCGCGTGAACCACCTGGGGGATCACGTCTCCCGCGCGCTGAATGACAACCGTATCGCCAACACGGACATCCTTGCGGGCGATTTCATCCTCATTGTGCAGCGTCGCGTTGGAAACAACGACACCGCCGACCGTGACGGGTTCAAGCCGGGCGACGGGGGTCAGGGAGCCCGTGCGTCCAACCTGAATATCGATACCGTTGAGGATAGTCGTTGCCTGTTCGGCCGGGAATTTGTGGGCGATTGCCCAGCGGGGCGCCCGGCTGACGAAGCCGAGACGCCGTTGCAGGTCGATCCGGTTCACTTTGTAGACAACACCGTCAATATCGTAGTCGAGGGTCGCGCGCTGGTCTTCGATGTCGTTGTAAAGACGCAGAACGTCTTCGAGATTGTGACAGAGGCGTGCGATCGGGTTTGTCTGGAAACCCCAGCTTGCAATGGTCTCCAGAAACCCCCACTGGCTGTCGGAAACATCAGCACTGAGTTCACCCCAGGCATAGGCGAACATGCGCAGAGGGCGTTGTGCCGTGATCGAAGTGTCCAGCTGGCGCAAACTTCCTGCGGCAGCATTTCGAGGATTGGCGAATATCTTGGCGCCCGAGGCTTTCTGCGTTTCGTTGAGTTTCTGGAACGCAGACTTGGGCAAATAGACCTCACCGCGTATTTCGGCCACATCAGGGGCGGATCCGGTTAGCTGTTGCGGGATATCCTCGATGGTGCGCAAGTTTGCGGTGATGTCCTCGCCTTCTGCGCCGTCACCGCGCGTCGCACCTCGCACAAACCTACCGTTCTCATAACGTAGAGAGACCGACAGGCCGTCAATCTTGGGCTCTCCGACAATTTCGACGGGGTCTTTCTCATCGATGCTGAGGAAGCGTCGGATACGCGTCAGGAATTCATCGACGTCATCTTCATCGAAGGCATTGCCCAGCGAGAGCATGGGAATCGCGTGCTGAACCTTGGTGAAACCCTGTGATGGTGCCGCGCCGACCTGTTGGGTGAGGCTGTCTTCCGTACGAAAATCGGGAAACGCGTTTTCGATTGCCAGCAGTCGGCTGAACAGTGCGTCGTATTCGGCATCGGAGATAAGCGGTGCGTCATCCTGGTAATACGCCGCGTTGTGGGCCCGCAATTCCTCAGACAGCTGCGCGTGTGCCGCGCCAGCTTCCGACGGGGTCATGGATTCAATGGACTGTTGTGATTCGTTGCTCATTGTCAGGAAATCTAGGCCGCGTTGGCGATTCCATCACCCCTGAACCGCTGGTGTTCTATTTCGGAACTTCAGGGCGCTCGCCAGCGTACCGGCGATCACAAGTGCGACACCGCCGATGGCAATCGCGCCGACGACTTCACCCAGCCATAGCCACGCCAGCAATGTAACGCCCGCCGGTACAAGCGCGACGGCTGTTGCGGTCGTACTGGCCCCCAAAGCTGCGACGGCCCGGGGGTATCCGATGGTCGAGCCTGCGAACATGATGACGCCCTGAAAGAGCCATTGGGCAGTGAGTTCCTGCCATGGGGCTTCAAGCAACGCTGAGGGAAGAAACAGCAGGTGAACCGGTGTGAAGGTCGCAAAGGTGAAAGTGGCGACGATGGCTGCACTGCGAAGGGGCGCGACGTTCCATTTTCGGGCCAGCACTGCAAACAGAGACCAGGAGGCCGCCCCGACGAAGAACAGAAGGTCGCCGACCCATTCATTGGGTTTCCCACTGCTGGTGGCATCGATCAGAAGGAACATGACGCCGGCGAAGATCAGGGTCACAGAGATGGTTCGCGCTGTGCTTATCCGTTCCCCGGCCAGCCACCAGGCGAAGGGAGTGGTGAACAGCGGTAAGGCCCCGGCGAGAATTGTTGCACCATGGGCAGCAGGCGCAAAATGGTATCCGCCAAAGGCAAAAACCGAAAAACCGGGTCCCGCGGTCATGGCGAGCAGGAATGCCTGACCGAAAGAGATGCCGCCAAGCCCGTGTTTGATGAGCCAGGGCAGGAACAGTGTGCCGGCAGCGCAGAAGCGTAATGTGGTCAGATCATAGGGAGTGAGGGTGAGTTGTGCCCCGAGCCGACCCGACAGATGAAAGCTGGTCCAGATGATGACCATTGCCACAATCCATATCCAGCCGATGGCGCGTTCCCGGCTGGAGACGCTCATGCGGAGGCCTTGGCGGGAGAGGTCGGCGCGGCACCGTCTTCGCCCCGCATCAGGCGATCTGCAGCTGCGCGGGCCTCGTCAGTTACTTTGGCGCCAGCGAGCATGCGCGCGATCTCTTCACGTCGCTGTTCGGTATCGAGCAACACCACGTCAGTCTTTGTGGGGCCATCCTTGCTGTTCACATCGGCAAGTTTCTGGACCCGCAGATGTTCGCGCGCTGACGCTGCCACTTGTGGGCTGTGGGTGACGACCAGGATCTGCTGATCTGCGCGGGTGTTGGCCAGTTCAGCCAGGCGTGCGCCCACGGCTGCGGCTGTCGCGCCGCCAATTCCGGTGTCGACCTCGTCAAACACGATGGTTCGAGTGCCTGAAGTTCCGGCAAGGACCACTTTCAGGGCAAGCATGATCCGGCTGAGTTCACCGCCCGACGCGATCTTTCCCAGCGGGCCTGGCGAGGTCCCGGGGTTTGTCGAGACTTCAAAGGACACGCTGTCGAGGCCGTGTTCAGCCCAGGCATTTTCATCCAGTCGGTCCAGACGCGTTGTCAGGGCCGCATTTTCGAGCTTGAGGGGTGGCAGTTCGACGGCGATCCCCTTGTCGAGTTTCGTGGCGGATTTTTTGCGCGCCTTCGACAAGGCTTCGCCAGCTTCACAATAGGCACGGCGCGAATCCTCGACCGCATGGGCAAGCTGTTCAAGATGGCTGTCACGATCATCGATGGCTGAAAGACGTTCAGCCAACTCGGCATGGATACGCGGCAGTTCGTCGCTTCTCACGCTATGGCGTCGTGCCGCGGCATAGAGGGCAAACAGACGTTCTTCGACGGCCTCCAGCTCACCCGGGTCCGCATCCATGGCGTGGGCAACCGAATTGAGTTCGCCGACAGCTTCAGCAAGTTCAGCATTGGCCTTGTCGAGTGCGGAAATGACCGGGGACAGTCGCCCACCAGCGATTTCGTTGTCGCGCTCGAGCAAGCGTGCGGCGCGCTGTAGGAAGGTTTCTGCGCCGGGGTCACCGGTCAAGGCGTCCGAGGCATCATTGAATGTCTCAACAAGGCGTGTGGCGTTCTGCAGGAGCGAACGGCGGGAGGCAAGTTCGGTTTCCTCACCTTCAACGGGGCTTAGTGCGTCGAGTTCTTCCAGTGCGCTGCGCAGTTCTTCGGCTTCGGCTTGCGATGCGCTCAGGGCGCTGATTGCTTCGTCGCGGGCCTGTATGGCGCTTTTCCAGGCGCGGT
>JABJAG010000213.1 GCA_018666195.1 Alphaproteobacteria bacterium | reverse complement strand
TTCGTCATCGGCATCCCGGAAGGTCCATTCCTGTCCGAACCGGCCCACGATGCACGTGTGGTCGTGTAGCTCTTCGGGCGTTTCGGGTATTCCGTGTTTTTCCAGATAGGATGGTGCTGCAAATGTGACCTGTTGGCCGCGCGTCAGGACCCGAGTCATCAGGCGTGAATCATTCAGCAAACCTGTGCGTACGCCAATATCGAACCCCTCTTCAATGAGATCTACCGGGGCGTCATCGAATGCAAGGTCAAGATTTATCTCTGGGAATTTTTCGCAAAAGACCGGTAGCGCAGGCATCAAGGTCACCCGGCCAAACGAAAACGGCACCACAGCACGGATCGTCCCACGTGGTGTTTCCGCCGCATCGCGGACCATGGTTTCCGCGTCTTCCAGATCAGAAAGAATTCTTACACTCCGGGCATAGAACTCCTGCCCGTAATCCGTGAGCGCTAGGCTGCGCGTGGTGCGATTGAAAAGCTGGGCCCCGAGTTCGTCTTCCAGACGTCCCACCATCTTCGTCACAGCTGAGGCCGATATACCCATCTTCCGGCCAGCCGCCGAAAACCCGTTGCACTCAGCAACGCGTGTAAACGCCATCATTGCCTGGAACTTGTTCATTGCCCCTCACCTCATGAGAAGCTGCACGATCAGGTGAACAACTTCTCCCGCGCAACCTTCGCGGCATCTTCCATAGTCATGAACTCTGCACCGTCAGCAATCAGCTTGTCGACCAGCTTCTCGAAGGCAAACATCCGGAAACCGCGCCCAATCACATAGGGGTGCATGGTGTAGGTGACGATGCCCCAGTCTTCATTCGCCTTCATGTAGACGAACTCGTCGTGCCAGCTTTCCATCACTTCGCGTGCCGGGCGCAGACCTGGCATGAGAAATCCGGGTGTGCGCAGATATTCGAAATGCGGGTGATCATCGAGCGTCCAACTAATCGGCATTTCAACCAGCGAGGTATCTTCGCCGTATTGAATGGGTTCGCCCAGCTTCACCGTGTCCTTACGGCGCGCCTTCATGGGGATGTAATCCCCCGCCATCAGGCTGCTGTCATAGTCAAAACCCTGTGCCTCGAGCAGATCGAGCGTGTTTTCGCTCAGATCCCATGACGGCGAGCGATACCCACGAGCCTTCTGACCGGTCAGCTCCAGAATCGCCTCATTGGCACGGATCATATCCTCTTCTTCTTCATCACGGCTCTGTTCGGCCGGCGGAACATGCGCCCAGCTGTGATGGGCGATCTCGTGACCACCCTCCAGCACGCGCTCACAATCAGCGCGGTGGCTCTCGATGGTGAAACCCGGGACAAACCAGGTCATCGGGATTCCCCGGTCCTTTGCCAGGTCAAGAATACGGCGTGCGCCGGTAAGCCCGAACTCACCACGCGACAACATGGTCGGTGTGGTCAGGCCGCGGGCAATGAACCCGCTTTCGGTGTCGAAATCGAACGTCAGGCAGACGATATGGCGTGGCATGAATTCCCCCAGATAAAGCGTAGCTTCTGGTTAGCGCATATCGGCGCGAGAGTGTAGTAAGACGATCAGAAAATTACTTTGGGGGACATCATGGCCACGAAACAAATCGGCATCATTCTGAACGGTGCAACCGGACGTATTTGCCGGACGCAGCACATGCGCGGCGGGCTTGTTCCGATCCGCGATGAAGGTGGTTTGACCGTCGGTGACGATCAGATAGTCCCCCGGATTCTGCTGACCGGCCGCAACGAAGACCGCCTGGCCGAAGTCGCCCGCGAATACGGGATCGAGGAATGGACGACCGACCTAGATGCCGCCCTCGCAGACCCCGACTTTCCGGTATTCTTTGATGCCGCTGCGACCCATCTGCGCCTCGACACATTGAACCGCGCGATCGATGCCGGGAAACACATCTATACCGAGAAACCCATCGCACCCACGGTTACAGAGGGCATTGAATTGATGCACCGCGCTGAAGCCAAGGGTCTCAAGCACGGTGCAGTGGAGGACAAGCTGTTCCTGCCCGGCTTCCGTAAGCTATCCAACCTTATGGACAGTGGCTTCTTTGGCCGGGTCGTAAGCTTCAAACTTGAATTTGGCTGGTGGGTCTTCGATGGCATTGCGGCCGAATCCCAGCGCCCCAGCTGGAACTACAAAAAATCAGGCGGCGGTGGCCTGCTCTCGGACATGCACCCGCATTGGCGCTATGTGATCGAGGGAATCCTCGGTCCTATCACAGATGTGTCCTGCGCGGCCTGGACAGCACAGCCTGAACGAATTGACGAAGACGGCGCGCGGTACACTGTCGATGTGGAAGATGCGACAGCCACCATACTGGACATGGAAAGCGGCGCACGCGGCTCAATCGTCAGTTCATGGGCAACCCGTGTCCGTAGCGATGATCTCGTCACCTTCCAGATCGATGGCACGGAAGGATCTGCCGTTGCCGGATTGCGCAAATGCTGGTCACAGTCCGCTGCCGATACGCCGCGGATCGAAGGTTTCAACATGGGTTCGGGTCCCGAAACCATGGATTTCCTCGTGGACTATGACGATCACTGGAAGGAAGTTCCCGATGTTGGTCCCTACAAAAACCCGTACCGGTTTGGTTGGGAAGGATTCATCCCCCACGTGCTGAACAACGCGCCGTTTGAGCACACCTTGGCCGCCGGTATCCGTGATGTGCAGCTGGCCGAAGCTTGCGCGCGCAGCTCGGATGAGAAAATCTGGGTGGATATGGCGCCGGTCACCTGATCACATAGTCCTGCTATACTCCTTCAAACCCACAAATCCGGAGCTCACGCGATGGCCAGTCTTCCCATACTTGATCTAGGTAGTGACCCTTACGAACGCGGCCTCACCCATGGCCGCGCGCTGTCGCAACAGATCGCAGAAAACATCGACACCTATCTGGCGCGCTTCGCGGCCGGAGGACTGAATGCCGAGACCGCGCGCGCCGAAGGTGTGAAATGGGTCGATGTGATGCGCGAGCAGAACGCAGACTACGCCGAGGAGATGCGCGGCATTTCCGACGGTGCCGAAATCACAATCGGCGATATCGCCATGCTCAACGCACGCTACGAAATTACCTTCGGGCTGTTCGGTGACGAGGCCAAAGCCAATGACGCCACGGGTCTAACCGGCGAAGCGGATGGCTGTTCGACCTTCGGCATTCTTCCGGAATCATCCGCCAGCGGACACACCATCCTGGGGCAAAACTGGGACTGGCTGGCCGGGGTCTATGGTCGCTGCGTCGTGCTGCGGATCACCCGTGACAACGGCCCCAACATCCTCTGCTACACTGAAGCCGGCATTGTCGGTGGCAAGATGGGTGTTAACGAACACGGGATCGGACTGGTCGAAAACGGGCTGGTGTCCGACCATGACGGGCAGAATGCCTACGAAAAACCATTCCACATGCGCTGCCGTGAAGTGCTGGATGCCGAAACCTACGACATGGCCCTGCTGCCGATCCTCGCGACCAAACGAGTCTGCTCAGCCAATTTCGTCGTCGGCCACGCGGATGGAGAGATCATCGACATCGAGACGAGCCCGAACGCCGTCTCCTACATCTACCCACAGGATGGCCTGGTCACCCATTCCAATCACTTCGTCGATCCGCGCCACGGCCCATCCCAGATGGAACGGCTTTCGACCAGCACGCTCTATCGGGCAAACCGGCTCGATCGCCTGTTGCGAAAGCGCATCGGCACGCTCGACGCGCCGGTCATTCAAGAGGCGCTGGCCGATCATTTCGGACACCCCAACGCGATCTGCCGTCACCCGGACGATCGTCAGCCGGTGGCCAAGCAGACCATGACCAACGCAGCATTCATCTTTGATCTGAACGAACGCACCATGCTGGTCGCCGACGGCCCGCCCTGCGAGAACGCCTTCGTGCTGATCACGCTGGACAAGGATGCGGTCTCACAGGCAGCGGAGTAACGCCTAGCTACACATCGGCGGGACACCCAGCCGGTCGCGTGGTTTTCCCAGCACCCGTTCGCACACCAGAGCCAACGCCAGTGCTGTCTCATCGTGGTTCTCACGAGACACGATGTGCATACCGACGGGCATGCCTTCGGCATCCAGTCCAACCGGGACCGTCATGGCGCAGAGCTTAAGCAGGCTGGCCGTGTTGGTGTTGCGGACCAGCCGCATATTGGCGACAAAATGCGTTTCCGGATCGTCGATATCGCGCATGCGTGGCGGCGTTAATGGAATGGTGGGCCCTACAATCGCATGAAGCCCGCCATAGGCCGCATCCACCACTTTGGCCATGCGTGCGACCGCTTTGACACGGTTAAGATGCTCCACGGCGGTATCGGATTCTGCTTTCGCCAGACGGATCGCCACCGCCGGATCCAGATCAGCTTCAAAATCACGCATTTCATCCTTGATGAAGGCCGAAAACTCACCGACATGCAGTCCGCCGGCGTTAAAAAGGTCCGTCACGTCATCAAAATGGGGCATTTTGACCACTTCGGTGCGCAATCCGGCTTTCGAGAGTTCGTCGAGGGCAGCCGTTACCGCTTCGGCAACACCGGGGTCACAATCCTCAAAATACCAGTCACAGATACCGACGCGGAAATCGCCAAGTTCGGCCTGAGCCAACCTGTTGCGGAATGCCACGGCGTCCTCATCAAGACACGGGTCGATCGCGCCAAACCCGATCACCAGATCATCAACGCTTTTGGCTAGCGGACCGGCCGTGTCGAGAGATTTGACCAACGGCACAATTCCGTCCGTGGACCACCGCCCCGGGGTCGGACGGAACCCGGCATTGCCGGTCATGGTGGCTGGCATGCGTACCGATCCTGCGGTGTCTGTACCGATTGCCAGCAGGGTCGAGCCTTCGTGCAGGCTCACCCCGGCCCCCGAGCTGGACCCGCCGGGAGAACGATGGTCCTGCGCATCCCAGGGATTGCGTGGCGCCCCCCAATGGGGGTTCACACCCAGTCCGCCAAACGCGAACTGCACCGTGTGGGTTTTGCCTGACACCACCCCGAGCTGATGGCGAATGGCGGTCACGACAGGGCCCTCGCTCTGCCAACTTTCCGGCAGTTCACGTGGGCAACCGGCATAGGTGGGATAGCCTGACACCCCCACCAGATCCTTGATCGAGACCGGAATACCCTGCAGCGGTCCCAAAGCGACCCCCGCACCAAACGCAGCATCTGCAGCCACCGCCTGCGCGCGAAGCCGTCGCGGATCCCATGTCTTGTAGGCGTGGAAGGCCTCACCACGGGCATCATGATTGCCAATCGCCCAATCAGCCAGATCGCCCGCCGACAGAGAACCCGCACGCAGCGACCCAATTAAGTCCGCCAGTGACGCCGTTGTAATATCCATTGTTCCCACCGTGATTTCCCCCATCCGATTATCGGCTATTCTCACACCGATCCGGATTTCGAACCAGATACCCGCAACTGTGAGTTCATCATGCCGCTACCCGCTTCTCACAGAAAGATTCAATATCGTCAGCTTGGTCCTCGGGATCTGCGCAGCTGGGCAAGGCTGATTGCCGGTGTTTTCAGCCGGGATGAGCCACTTGCCGTCGCGGCCGGGCAATCGCGGGAAGAACTGGAGAACATGCTGCTTACGATCGGGCCGTCCGCCTTAGGTGAAAATTGTTCCTATGGGGCCTGGGACGGAACAGAGCTTGTCGGAGCAGCATTGGCGACAGCCTTTACCTGGGCACCGCCTGACGGCGCCGAAGCGCTCTCACCCAGCTATCCTCCCATCGGGGCAATCATTGGTGAGTTGGAGGCCGCGTTCGAGACGCAGCCCCGCGAACGGCTACAACGCTGCCTGCACATTCATATGCTGGCTGTCAGCCAACAGTTTCGAAGCTACAGAATCGCCGAAAAGCTTGTGCAGAACAGCATCGACGTCGCAGCAACACGCGGGTTTCAGGAAGCCATCACCGATGCCACAAACCCCGCTTCGCAGCAGGTGTTCAGAAAGGCCGGCTTCGCGCAGCTCACCGAAGTGCGCTACGCCGATTTTGACTTCGATGGAAACCATATATTCGACGACATTGAAAACGCGGCCGAAATTGCCCTGATGTGGCGCGCGATTTAACCCAGGCGCGTGCCGTTCAGCTCCACCGCCACATTCGGCTCCAGTGCGGCCAGCATGGTCGCGTGCAGATAGCAGGTGTTCGCGGCGATGGTCATGAGACGCTCATGGGTCTCATCATCCTCTTCACCTGAGAGGAAGAGATGCGTATCGGCGGGCTCGGATTTGCCGACCCATGACCCGTCAGCCGGATTTCCCGCGGTCACAAACGGCGTGTGCTGCACAAGCCGCACACCACGGATGTTGAACTTCTGATGCTCAATGTAGCGCCCGATCTGGGTCATGTAGCAAAAGGCGATACCGGCTGCGAGAAGGCCAAGCCCGCTCGGCGCCTGATCCATATCCATCCGCTCATCGGATTTCAGCTTGAAGTGGCTCATGCCGTCCAGACCGAGATAGGTATCGGTCTCGGTCACACCAGCCGGATCAAGCAAGACACTGTGCCCGGGTACCGTTCGGATGATCCGCGTCAGTTTGGCGTCCGTGCCATTGGGGGCTGGCTGCGCCTCCCCGTCCTGCAACACACCGGTTTTCCAGACAATGTCCTTAAGCTCATCAGAGCTGTCCATCGGGGTGGGCGGTGCGCTGTGGGTCTTGTAGGGATCGGGTGCGTCCGGCGCATCGGAATTGGTCAGCGAGGTCACCACACGACGGCGCCCGTTCACATAGATCGCAAAGGTGTTATCGAAGGACGTCCGCATCAAATCCATGGCCGGAGAGGCCTTGATGGCGTCGCGAATGAGCGCCGAAACATCAGCCGCCGCAGCGGGAGACGAAATCCGGACGACGATGTCCGCTGGCTCACCATAGCCAACGCCGTCACCCCGAATGAACGAGCCGATAATGTAGTATCCGTTCAACAGGTCGATGTTCATGTCATCGATCTGGATCCCGCGCGCCTTGGCGATGGTCAGGACGCGGTTGACCAGGTCTCCATGCAGACCGGCATTGAAGAAGCCGAGCGGAAACGGTGCCAGGTCGGTGCCACCAAGATGCTTGCCCTCATCGGTGGCCATCCGCCAGACACTGCCGGTATCGCCTTCATGAACGACGCCTTCTTTCTGGTAACCCGCCATCTGCCGGGATTCCACGACAAAAACATCTCGTGCCGCATCCGTGCCCAATACGGGCGGACGGGCCGATCCTTGCTGCATTTTGAAGGCCAGCGGATAGCCCGTACCTTCGATGTGATCGGTGGGTTTGGCGTCTGCGATACTGATACCCATGGTGCTCGTCACTCCCTGAATTCCATTCAATATTATTGGCCGCTAGATTGCACAGTTGAAACACCCTGTCGATGCACAACCGATATGCGCGAACGTCATAACGCGGCTTCGGTCAATCCGTCTCTAGGCGGCAGGCGCGCGCTTCTGGAACCAGTCCGGCAGGTCTTCTTCGGCTGTACCCGAGAAGATGCACTGCTTGATCTTGCGCGCTTCATCGGCGGTCACTTCCCCGACATCCTTGGCCGCATCCGTGCCTGACGTGAAAGCCGACGGCGGGGCAAAGCACGTCG
>JABJAG010000004.1 GCA_018666195.1 Alphaproteobacteria bacterium | reverse complement strand
GAGTAAGATTGAACAAGACCCTGAGAAGCTTCTACAGAGGCTACAGGACGATCTTTGGCAGACTACCAGGGGTATGACAGCAGAAAAGGATCAAAGGGCAGCTCAGAAGGGCTTTATTGATGATGTGATTTACCCGCGCAACACGCGGCGACGTTTGTGCCGCGCCCTGCGTTTGCTGGAAGACAAGCATCTCGAAAACCCGTGGAAGAAGCACGACAATATCCCGCTCTAGGCGCACGCTATTTTGAATGGGACAAACTGAGGTGGGATTGCAATGAAGCTTCATATTGGTGGAACAGAGGCGAAGGAGGGCTGGAAAATGCTCGATATTCAGCCTGCGCCGCATGTCGACTTTGTTGCTGACATTCGCGATCTGTCGCAGTTTTCAGATGAAACGTTCGACGAAATCTATGCCTCGCACGTGGCCGAACATATTCCCTACAGCAATGATGAGCTTGTGAAGGTTCTGGCGGGTTTTCAGCGCATATTGAAAGCTGACGGGGTGCTGAAACTGAGTGTTCCCGATATGGAAACTCTCTGTTGGATGTTCACCAGCCCCCGGCTCACCGGTGACGCGAAATTTCATGTCATGCGGATGATTTTTGGTGGCCAGGTGGATGCTCACGACTACCATTATGTCGGACTGTCGTTTGATATTCTTCAGGGGTTTTTGTCAAAAGCTGGTTTCGCAAAAGTAGAGCGCGTGAAGGCTTTTGAATTGTTTGATGACTCAAGCAGTCAGACTATGGCCGGTATTCCCATTAGTCTGAATGTCGAGGCGCGGCGACAGGCCTGATGTTGATCTCTACCGCACAGGCGGTGCCCATCAAGACTTCGCGTCCAATCTGAAGATACTGACTGTTCCTTCTCGACCGCGAATTTCCCGTGCGCCGAGCGGCTCCAGAGCGTAACTGTGTTCGGGCTCACTCGTTGCATGCTCACGAGCATCGCCGCTGACAAGAACGATGCAATCTTCGTTTGTCGCCATCTCTTTGGCGATGGAATCAATGCGAGAGGCGATGTTCACGGCGTCGCCGACGATTGTGTAGTTGATGCGGTTGCGCGATCCAATATTGCCAACAACGACCGGACCAGTGTGAATCCCAACACGAATGGCAAGCGGTGTGTCGCCTGATTTGCGACGCCGTTCGTTATCCGTGCGTACGCGACTTTGAATTTCCGCAGCCGCACGCAGGGCGCGTGCGGCATGGTCCGGCATGTCCTCGGGCGCGCCCCAGAATGCCATGATGGCGTCACCAATATATTTGTCGACAGTTCCGCCTTCCGCCTCAATGGGTTCGGCCAGCATGTCGAAATGCGTGTTTAGGAGATCTGCGATTTCGCTGGCTTCCATATTTTCCGCGATTGTGGAAAACCCCCGAATGTCCGTGAACATAATCGTGAGTTCGCGTTCCTCAATGGCTTCGACAGCTTTCCCGCCCTGCATCATGCGCAGGACGAGCTGTTTTGGCACATAGACTTCAAACAATCGTAATGCTGCGATCATGCGATTGAAGGCTTTGGAAGCTTCCGATAGCTCTGAAATGCGACTGTCGGGAACTTCAGGCGCCGTCGCCACGTCGAGACGTGTGAGCGCGGCGGCGGCCGAAACCAGGCGTCCAATTTGATGATTGAGATGACGTGCAAATACAAAGCCTAGCAATACCGCCAGTACAAGGATGGAGACCCCTATAATCGACGTGTTGATCAACCGGTCAACCTCCCGGCCGACGATGGCGCGTTGCAGCGTCACGCCGATGGTCCACACGGATGGCCCGAATTTTTCAATGTCGCGGGTTATGATGATTGTTGTGTCGTCGGAGCGCGCGTCAGTGACGTTTTTGGCGTAGCTGAGAAGAAAGGACGACTCTTCCCCTCCGCCAGCCAGAAGGTCGAAGGCCGGTTCGGGAATATCCTCGATCCGTGGCAGTGGGTTTTCGGCGACTGAAGCTGTGATCTGAAAATCAGTATCCTTCATTCGAGGGTGTGACAGGACCCTGTCTTGATCATGCAGAATAAAGGCGCTCAGATTACTTTTGTTTTCCAGTTCAAGCAGGAACTCCGCCACGCGTGACAGAACTACAGGCGCGATCACCACGCCGATCAGTTCATCGCCACGTTGGACTGGCGCAATATAGGTCAATACCGCTTCACCGACTTCCGTCACCCAAATAGGGGGTGCCCAGAATGGTTTTCCCGACGCCGCTGCGCCATCGAGCGCGAATTGCCGACGTGCGAGAGAGCCCGGGGTGGATGGGATTTCGATGGTGAAACCTTCCACACGCGAAACGACGAGGGATTCAAGGTCGGTCTGCACATAAAGCATCGCAGTGACTTGCGGGTGCGACGCGAGGAATCCGGAGAATACATCGATGGTTTTGGTGCGCTTGCTGTTCATGTCGAGGCGACCATCGGCAAACTGTCGGGAAAATTCCCCCACACCACCCATCACGGACAGAAGCTGTCCGTCGATCTGGGATTCCAGCACGTCGAGCGTGGCTGTCGCGCGTTGTCCCAGTAGTTCGAACGTATTTCTGGAGGCGCTGCTCAATGTGAGCCAGAGCACGCTGCCAACCGCCAGCAGAATGAGGAGTGTGACGCCACCAACCAGCACTGTGGTCAGGCTGGCTTTTGTACGCCCGGCACTCGTAACGTGATTTTTATCAAGCATCACGGGTAGGCTAAGGATGTCTCGCTGTTCCGTCTACGCCCGTGCTTTGGCCTTTATGACGGCCTGTAATAGCTGTATTGCGCAGTGCAGTATGCTTTCGTAGGTTCGGGTCCATGTTTAGCAAAATCCTTATCGCAAACCGTGGCGAAATCGCCTGCCGCGTGATCCGTACTGCTCGACAAATGGGCATTTCAACAGTTGCCGTGTACTCCGATGCCGATGCCGGATCGCTCGCCGTGAAAATGGCGGATGAGGCGGTTCATATTGGTCCGTCACCAGCCGCCGAAAGTTATCTGATTGCAGACAAAATTCTCGATGCGATCCGGGCGACCGGTGCCGAAGCCGTACATCCTGGCTATGGCTTTTTGTCCGAAAACGCGGATTTCGCCCGTACGCTTGAAAGTGAGGGGATCGCGTTTATTGGCCCCGGTCCTGAAGCCATCGCCGCGATGGGCGACAAAATTGAATCCAAGAAACTCGCTGACGCTGCTGGCGTGAGCACTGTGCCCGGGCATATGGGTATTATCGCCGATGATACCGAGGCGCTTAAAATTGCACGCGAGATCGGTTATCCGGTGATGATTAAGGCGTCGGCAGGTGGTGGTGGCAAGGGGATGCGGATTGCCGCGTCGGACGATGAGGTTGCGGAGGGGTTTCGGTCTGCGCAGAACGAAGCCCGATCGAGTTTCGGTGACGACCGGATATTCATTGAGAAATATGTCGAAGAACCTCGGCATATCGAAATCCAGGTGCTCGCAGATTCCCATGGCAATGTGATTCATCTGGGTGAACGCGAATGTTCGATTCAGCGACGTCACCAGAAGGTGATTGAAGAGGCACCGTCTCCGTTCCTCGATGAGGAAACACGTGTCGCGATGGGGGCGCAGGCCTGCGCCTTGGCGAGGGCAGTGAATTATCGCTCTGCGGGAACGGTCGAGTTTATCGTCGATAAAAATCGCAATTTCTATTTCCTCGAAATGAATACCCGGCTTCAGGTGGAGCATCCCGTAACGGAAATGATCACAGGTCTGGATCTGGTTGAGCAAATGATCCGGGTGGCAGATGGCGAGAAACTGTCGATCCGTCAGGAAGACGTCCAGATCAATGGCTGGGCCATGGAAGCGCGGGTCTATGCGGAAGACCCATCACGCAATTTCCTGCCTGCTATTGGTCGTCTCGCGCGGTATCGCGCGCCCGATGAGGACGGCGGGAATGTCCGGATTGATACTGGCGTTGGGGAAGGTTCGGAAATCTCCATGTTCTATGATCCGATGATCGCCAAACTGGCGACTCATGGGGGGGATCGCTCCGAAGCTATTGCGCGGATGCAGGATGCTCTTGACGCCTATTACATTCGTGGCACGGGTCACAACACGGCGTTCCTGGCCTCGATCATGGCCCATCCACGTTTTGTCGAAGGCCGTTTCACGACCAACTTCATTGCCGAGGAGTATCCTGACGGATATGCCCCGGTGGCTCCCGAAGGTGAATTGCTGGCGCGGTTCGCGGCAGTGACGGCCTATGTACATGGTCGGCATGCCGCGCGGGCCAAGGAATCAGGAATGTCCGGCGAACCCGGTACGCCCGAAGATGACCGGGAATGGCATATCCAGATCGGTCGCGATCTTCATCCGATTTCCATGGCCTATCGAGATGATGGCGCTGTTTTCGACATGGACGGACGAAGCTTCGGCTTCGAGACGGGCTGGTTGCTCGGTGACCCGGTCTTCAAAGCCCGGTTTGACGGTGAGCCTGCAACCTTCCAGGTGGATCGCAGGGGGATTTCCTACTTTGTCACCCATCGGGGGGTGGAGGCTGATATTCGAGTCCTGACACCGCGCGCCGGTGCATTGGCCGGGTTGATGCCGGTGAAAGAACCGCCGGATCTTAGCCGGTTCGTGCTCTCGCCGATGCCGGGGCTGCTGGTGTCACTGGCGGTAGAGGAAGGCGTTCAGGTCCGTGCCGGTGAGGAAGTCGCCGTGGTTGAAGCCATGAAGATGGAAAATGTTCTCCGCGCGACAGCCGACGGTGTCGTGAAGACCTTGCACGCAGCGCCGGGCGACAGTTTGCGTGTGGATCAGGCCATCATAGAGTTCGAGTAATGGCGGCGACCATTGCGGCGCGGGTTTGTATTACCGGGCATGTACAGGGTGTGTGGTTTCGCGCCTGGACAGTCAACATTGCCCGCGATCTCTGACTGGATGGCTGGGTGCGCAATCGCACTGACGGAACGGTTGAGGCGGTGTTCTGCGGTCCGGAACCGCAGGTCGAGCGGATGATCACGAATTGTAGTGAGGGTCCGCCGGGTGCGTCCGTGACTGATGTGACACGTGAATCTGTTGAAGCGACTGATTTTGAGGGACAGGGATTCCGTCAGCTGGCGACGACCTAGCCAAATATCTTTCTGAAACTTGTTTTGAGAACGGTGTCGACGTCGGTCATGGAGGCGGGTACTCCGAGGTGATGGAGACTGGTGACGCCCAGTCCTTCGTCACCGATGCCGCAGGGAACGATTCCGGAAAAGTGAGACAGGTCAGGCACTACGTTGATGGATATCCCGTGATAGGTGACCCAACCCCGTACGCGCACACCGATGGCGGCGATCTTGTCTTCCCGGCCGTCATCATGGGCGACCCAAATTCCAACACGTCCTTCGCGGCGTTCACCGGCAATGCCGAACTCTGCCAGCGCGTCGATCACCCAGGCTTCCAGTCCGCGCACATAGGCCCGTAGATCCTGTCCACGTTTGCGCAGGTCCAGCATGGCATAGGCCACGCGCTGGCCGGGCCCGTGATAGGTGTACTGGCCGCCACGACCCGTGTCGTAGACCGGAAACCGATCCGGCTCGAGAAGGTCTTCCACGCGTGCGCTGGTGCCCGATGTATAGAGAGCGGGATGCTCGACCAGCCAGACCAGCTCGTCGCCAGCGCCATCGCGGATTTCGGCCACACGCTGCTCCATCGCGGACACGGCGAGGGGGTAGGCGGTCAGGCCTGGATCTGTCTGCCATTCGACAGGTCCAGCGGCGTGCAATGCGCTCAGGGTATCGTTCATTGTCATAGTCATGTCATCCGCGCAGGAATATAGTCCTCTTGCGCGCGTTTTGCCCGTTTTCCGGTTGCCACCTGCGGACGGATCGCGCAACTGATCTGGACACCCATCAACATACGCGTCGAACGGGGATGAATCGTGGCCGAAGACATGCGCGAAACAGCGCTGCGGTATCACCGCGAAACACGACCGGGAAAGATTGAGGTTATCGCCTCTAAACCGCTGGCGAACCAGCGGGACCTGTCGCGCGCCTACACCCCGGGCGTGGCGCATGCGTCGACTGCGATTGCAGAAGACCCCGCAATGGCTTCCGAGTACACCATCCGCGCCAATCTGGTGGGGGTGGTCACCAACGGAACGGCGGTGCTGGGCCTTGGCAATATCGGGCCGCTGGCCTCCAAGCCAGTGATGGAAGGAAAGGCGGTTCTTTTCAAGAAGTTCGCCGGAATTGATGTGTTCGATATCGAAGTTGATGAAACCGATATCGAGAAATTCGTGGATATTGTTGCTGCGCTGGAACCAACCTTTGGCGGGATCAATCTTGAGGATATCAAGGCGCCAGAGTGCTTTGAGATCGAGAAGCAGCTTCGTGCCCGCATGAACATCCCCGTTTTCCATGATGATCAGCATGGAACGGCGATCATTGTGGGCGCAGCGGTGCGTAACGGACTGCGTCTGGCGAAAAAGGACATTGCTGACGTCCGTCTGGTGACATCGGGAGCGGGCGCCGCGGCACTGGCCTGTGTGAACCTGCTTGTTGGCATGGGATTACCGCGCGAGAACGTCACGCTCACGGATATTGACGGCGTGGTCTATGCCGGACGCCCGAACGGCATGAATCCGTATCTCGAAGCCTATGCGCAGGAAACCGACGTACGGACGCTCGACGATGCGATTGACGGTGCGGATATTTTCCTGGGCCTGTCTGCACCGGGCGTACTCACACCCGATATGGTCACAAAGATGGCTGCCACACCGCTGATCTTTGCGCTGGCCAATCCGACCCCGGAAATTATGCCTGAGGCTGCCAAGGAAGCCCGACCAGACGCATTGATTGCCAGCGGGCGGTCCGACTACCCCAATCAGGTCAACAATGTCCTCTGCTTCCCGCACATCTTTCGTGGTGCGTTGGATGTCGGGGCAACCGATATCAATGAAGCCATGAAGATTGCGGCAGTCGATGCGATTGCCAATCTGGCGATGCAGGAAACGTCTGATGTTGTCGCATCGGCCTATGGTGGCGAGGTTTCCAAATTCGGTCCGGATTCGATTATTCCGAGCCCGTTTGATCCACGTTTGATCGTCGAAGTTGCTCCCGCCGTGGCACGCGCGGCGATGGAGAGCGGTGTTGCGACCCGGCCGATTACGGATTTCGATGCCTATATCGAACAACTCAGCCGCTTCGTCTTTCGCTCTGACATGCTGATGCGCCCGACATTTGATCGCGCCAAGGCCAACCGAAAGGTGGTTGTGTTTGCGGAGGGCGAGGATGATCGCGTTCTGCGCGCAGCGAAAGCTGCGTTGGATGAAGGGATAGCCCAGCCCATCCTGATCGGTCGCCCTGAGGTTGTGCAGAACCGTGTCGAACGCCTCGGGCTGAATTTTCGCCCGGGTGAGGACTGTGAAATCATAAATCCACAGGATGATCCCCGATACAGGGACTATTGGACGCTCTATCACACCCTGGCCGAACGTAGCGGTGTGTCTCCCGATGAAGCGCGCACGCGGGTGCGGACCAACGCCACGGTTATTGCGGCATTGGCGGTGATGCGTGGTGATGCCGACGCAATGATTTGCGGCAGCGAGGGACGATATGATCAGCACCTGCGCCACATACAGGATATTATCGGGTTTCAGGCAGGTGTTCGGGAAATGTCCGCGGTGTCCGTGCTCATCCTGTCAAAAGGTACATTTTTCCTGACAGACACTTACGTCACGCCCGATCCGACAGCCGAAGCTGTCTCGGAGATGACGGTCCTTGCGGCCGAGGAAGTGCGTCGGTTTGGGATCGAGCCGCGCGTGGCATTGCTGTCTCATTCAAACTTTGGCAGTTCGAACTCCGCATCGGCACGCAAGATGCGGCAGGCCCGTGAAATCGTCACGCAGTTGGACCCCACATTGCAAGTGGAGGGTGAGATGCACGGCGATGCGGCAGTCGATCCGGAAATACGTGCACATATTTTCCCCAACAGTTTGCTGGAAGGTCAGGCCAATCTGCTTGTCATGCCCGATCAGGACGCGGCCAATATCGCTTTCAATCTTCTGAAGACCCTGGCTGATGGGCTGGCGGTTGGTCCGATTCTGGTGGGGGCCGCTCGCTCAGCGCACATTGTCACGCCATCGGTCACCGCGCGTGGGCTTTTGAACATGTGCGCTGTTGCGGCTGTTGATGCGCAGCACGATTCCCACAAAGCCGAGTAGCCGCATATGACCGATAGCGCGCACATCGAACCTGTCACAGGCACCAGCGAAACAGAGCGGAGTTACGGCGTCGATGAAGCGCTTGTGCGGGCCTGTGATACTGCCATGGATGAAGGCCGAATGGAGGCTGTGGATGCGCTGATTGCAGATTTGCATGCATCTGATCTGGCCGATTTGCTGGAAGAACTGGCCGGGGATAACCGACGCAAACTTCTAGACCATGTGCGCGATCAACTGGATCCCGAATTGCTGTCTCATATGGACGATGTCGTCCGTGAAGACATGCTCGAACTTCTGGAGCCCGCAGAAGTCGCTGCAGTTCTGACGGAACTCGAGACTGATGACGCCCTCGACGTATTCGAGGATATCGCTGAGGCAGATCAACAAGACGTCCTCGAGCGTCTGTCGCCGTCGGACCGGGCTCTGCTCGAGCAGGCCATGACCTATCCTGAGGATAGTGCTGGTCGTTTGATGCAGCGCGAACTGGTTACGGTGCCCAAGGATTGGTCTGTCGGCAATACGATTGACTATCTGCGCCAGCGCGCAGCCGTTCTGCCACGTGATTTCTATGAAATCTATGCTGTCGACGATGAACGTGTGCCCGTGGGAACCATTCCGCTGTCGCGCCTGATGCGCAATCAGCGTGATGTGCCGATGGATGACATCATGTTGACAGAATTGCGTTCAGCGCAGGTCGAGATGGATCAGGAGGAAGTTGCGCTGATGTTTGCGCAATATGCGCTCGTATCCGCGCCGGTGGTGGATGTGGATGGAAGACTCGTTGGCGTTATCACTGCCGATGACATTGTTCACGTGATCCAGGAGGAGGCTGAAGAAGATTTTCTCCGCCTTGGTGGTGTTCAGGAAGATGATTTCTATGAAGCGGTTCTCGATACCACGCGGTCGCGGTTTTCCTGGCTGCTGGTCAATTTGTGTACCGCGATTGTCGCGTCTTTGGTGATTGGGTTGTTTGATGCAGCCATCGAACAGGTTGTGGCACTAGCGATTTTGATGCCGATTGTGGCGTCGATGGGCGGAAACGCCGGGACTCAAACCCTGACAGTTGCGGTTCGCGCGCTGTCGATGAAGGAACTGACAACCACGAATGCTGCGCGAATTATCGGTAAGGAAGTGATCGTTGGAGGCATTAACGGGCTGTTGTTTGCCGTCTTGATCAGCGGTGTTACCTGGGCCTGGTTTGGTGATGTGCAGATTGGCATCGTGATCGGGGCTGCCATGATCGTGAACTTGCTGATCGCCGGCTTTGCTGGTGTGACGATCCCTATCGTGTTGCAAAAAATGAACATTGATCCCGCTGTGGCATCCGCCGTGGTGCTGACGACCATCACTGATGTTGTTGGTTTCATGGCTTTTCTGGGCCTTGCGGTGCTTGTTCTGTTGTGAGTGGGGCACCCGTGAAAACACCATATGGTTCGTGGCCGTCCGCCATTTCCGCCAGCATGATTGCTGATACGACCATCTCGCTGGGTGGGGTCGCTGTCGACGACACTGATTTGTATTGGCTGGAAAGCCGTCCGAGCGAGGGTGGCCGTGTTGTTCTGGTTCGGGATCGTCAAGGTGTT
>JABJAG010000212.1 GCA_018666195.1 Alphaproteobacteria bacterium | reverse complement strand
TGGCGGGCGAATCAACGGAGGGATCAGGGTCAAAAAAAGGCCCCCGCTGATTGGCGAGAGCCTTTTTGGAATCATTCATCATCGCAACAGCGCGAACGCGTCAGCCCTGCGGCTGCGGTTCCGGCTCCATGCCGCCGCCCGGACGATCCTTCTTGTTCGCGGTTCCACTGGACGGAACGGAGGAACGCGGACGATCGGATGAGCCACCCTCATCATTGTCAGAGCGGTCGATCGGCGTGCCCTTGAGAAGGTTTTGCACCTCATCCCCAGACAAGGTTTCATACTCAAGCAAACCGTTGGAGACCGTGTGCAACTCATCAATATTTTCAGTGAGAATGCGCCGCGCCTCGGCATCCGCATTGTCGATCAGCAAACGAATCTCATCATCGATGATCTTGGCCGTCGCGTCAGAGACGTTCTTGTGCTGCGACACCGAGTGACCGAGGAAGACCTCTTCCTGATTGTCTTCGTAACGCAGCGGCCCCAGTTTTTCACTGAAGCCATATTCGGTGATCATGCGACGCGCAAGATTCGTGGCTTCCTTGATGTCGTTGCCAGCACCGGTTGTCACATGTTCCTTGCCGAAGATCAGTTCCTCAGCCACTCGGCCGCCAAACATCATCGCCAGCTTGGATTTCAATTCGTAGATCGAATAGGTATAGCGATCACGTTCCGGCAGCGACATTGTCACACCCAGAGCCCGACCACGCGGAATAATCGTGACCTTGTGGAGCGGATCACACCCGTCAATATGAAGACCGACCAGCGCGTGTCCGGCCTCGTGATATGCGGTCAGGCGTTTCTCGTCTTCGGTCATCACCATCGAGCGCCGCTCGGCACCCATCAGGACCTTGTCCTTGGCTTCCTCGAATTCGGCCATGGTGACCATGCGACGGTTCTTGCGCGCTGCGACGAGGGCTGCTTCGTTCACCAGATTGGCGAGGTCCGCACCTGAGAAACCAGGGGTTCCGCGGGCGATAACCTTGGCATCCACATCCGGTGCCAGCGGCACTTTGCCCATATGTACCTTGAGGATCATTTCACGGCCGATCACATCCGGATTCGGCACCGTCACCTGACGGTCAAAACGACCGGGGCGCAGAAGCGCAGGATCGAGAACATCGGGGCGGTTTGTTGCCGCCACCAGGATCACGCCTTCATTGGTTTCGAAACCGTCCATCTCGACGAGCAGCTGATTGAGCGTCTGCTCACGCTCATCATTGCCGCCGCCCAGACCAGCACCACGATGACGGCCCACAGCATCCAGCTCATCAATGAAGATGATGCAGGGGGCGTTCTTCTTGCCCTGTTCGAACATATCGCGCACACGGCTGGCACCAACGCCGACGAACATTTCAACAAAATCGGAGCCCGAAATGGTGAAGAACGGCACATTGGCTTCACCGGCGATCGCGCGTGCCAGCAAGGTTTTACCGGTTCCCGGAGGGCCAACCAGCAACACACCTTTGGGGATTTTGCCACCAAGGCGCTGGAACTTCTGCGGGTCACGCAGAAATTCGACAACTTCCTCGACTTCCTGTTTGGCTTCTTCAACGCCTGCCACATCAGCAAATGTGACGCGCCCGGTCTTTTCGGTCAGCAGCTTGGCGCGTGACTTGCCAAAGCCCATGGAGCCACGACTTCCGTCGCCCTGCATCTGGCGCATGAAGAAAATCCACACACCGACAATGACGATAAACGGCAACCATGACAGCAGCATACCCAGCAGCGGATGGACCTCTTCCCGGGGCGCTGCCGTAATCCGCACGTTGTGATCGGTCAGGCGCTGAACCAGGTTCGGATCATCCGGGGCGTAAGTGTTGAACGAAGCACCGTTGCGCAGCGTTCCGGTGATTTCACGGCCCTGAATGGTGACGTCCTGAACCTGATCGCTTTCGACCTGACCCACAAAATCAGAGAAGGCAAGCTTCTGGGATCCACCTTGCTCGCCGGAGCTCTGAAACAGCTGGAAAAGCGCAACGACCAGAAGGCCGATGATCACCCACAGCGCCAGGTTTCTGCTGAAATTATTCAAGGACTCTCTCCATACGATCAACCGCAAAACATGGCTGCCTGCGAACGACGCCGCAGCTTAGTCTGAACGGTTATCTATTGAACCCCTAACATGGTGATCCAGAAGGCTTAGGGCAATGCGAAAATCGCCCCGATAATACGACCGTGAAGATAATCAGACGTTACCAAACGCCGCACCTGCCAGCGGTTTTTGCGGTGCAAACCGGACCAGACAGCCATCCAGACCCTTTGCGGGACCGGAAAAACGCGGTCGGGCAACCAATTCCCCCTCCACATAGAGCGCCGGCAAGGCCGCCCGCACGTCCGGGGCAAGCCGCTGATACGCCTGATGCCCTGCCCCGTCGGGGTGCTTGGCCCCGGCTGTTCCAAGCGCATCAACACACAAACCCGGCGTTGCGGGGATCTCGGCGATGACCTGAAACCGTCCATCCCAGCAGAGTGCGCGCGAGGTCACCGGTTGCGCTTTGGCAATACCGGCGACTTCGCGCGATACAACGATCAATCCACCATGCCGGGGTCGAATGACACAGCCCCCCAGAGTCCCGGCCCGCTCCACACGCCCCCGGGTGATATTTTCCCAAAGGCGTGACAGGCGCGCGCCACGTGGCGGGTAAATGCCGCCAGAAACGCTTGTGATGACATTGGCGAGCAGGCTTCGCGACACGCCGGCCTCGACGTCACGGAACAGGGCAGCATCGATCGTCATGTCGCCCGCAGGGTCGACCGCAACCGCACGCGCCGCCAGAGACGCGACCGCTTGTTCGTGATCAAAGCGACGCTGCCCGGCCAACCCGACATCAGCCCCGGGCGCACCCGGCGCGATTTGCTGTCGCAAGCGCGCGCGCTCAAACCGCAGATCGCTGTTGGAGGCGTCCTCAATCCAGTCCTGACCACGATCCACAAGCGTTGCCGTGATCCGCTCACGCGACACGGTCAGCAAAGGCCGCAGCACCCGGGCGTGCGCCATCTCACGAATCGCGGCCATGCCGGCCAGACCGACAACGCCGCTGCCGCGCTGGCGACGCATCTCGAGGGTCTCGGCCTGATCATCCCGGTGGTGCCCCACCAGCAGATGCAGGATGCCGCGTTCACGGCACATCTTTTCGAGCAGGTGGTAGCGTGCATTGCGTGCGGCAGCCTCCAGCCCCGCGCCCGTGACCGGGCTTGTCCAGGGCAAGATGTCATGCGCAATCGCGTGCGCCTGCATCCATTGCGCCACGCTGCAAGCTTCGGCCGCGGATTCGGGGCGCAGCCCATGATCGACGGTAATCGCGTATACTTGGCCGCCCTGCGCGCGCGCCCATGCATCGGCCAACAGGACCAGCGCCATGCTGTCGCGCCCGCCCGAGACCGCCACAGCCAGGTTCGGCGCAGGCTCGAAAGGCGCAAGATGCGCCATCCAGGAGCTGAACTCTGATGCTTGAATCGGCTTTGCATCCGGCGCAGACAGCACCGGGACGTCGGGGACTGCCGTGACTAGCCGCACTGCAGCCGGCCGATCTCCCGATCGGCGCGCTGAATGATGCTGTTGGGAGCCTCGGGATATTCGATGCGAAGCTTCTTCAGCGTGATACAGGCGTCACTCTTCTGTTCAAGCTGCGCCAATGACATGCCGAGCTTCAAAAGATTATCTGGCGCCTTGCCGCTGTCGGGATAGCGCTGGAAACCTTCCGCGAAGGTCCGCGCCGCGGTCTGATAGTCACCGCGCACATAGAAGGTTTCACCGAGCCAGTACTGCGCATTCCCGGCCAGCGCATCTTCCGGGTTTGCGGTGACGAACGCCGAGAGGGCCTGTTCGGCATTTGCGAAGTCACGCTTCAGCAGGAACTGGCGCGCGTAGCTGTATTGGTCCTGTGGCGTGCCCGCGGGCAAAGCGACAGACGTCGCCGTCGTTCCGTTTGAGGCGCTTGCGGTCTGCGCCGGGCTGGATGATTTGACGCCAGCATCGCGCAACTGGCTTTCGGTCAGCGTGCCAAAAACCTTTGGCCCGCTATTGCCCGCGCCCTGCACCGTGACCTCTCCAGGTGATTGCGGAACCGTGGGTGCCACCGGCTGTCCACCACCACGCGAGGTCTGGGACACGCCCTTGGCATCCTCGATTTCCCGCAGGCGAAAATCCACATCACCGACGAGCCGGTCCATGCGTTCGTTCAACTGCCGGACCTGAAACTCCAGCTTCTCCATCTGTCCGGTCAATCGACGTTGCTGCTCTTCGAGCGAATCCGATGTGATCTGAAGATTGGAAAGTGCGGCGGGCGACGGACTGCCACCGGCCGATCCACCGCTGGATGATGTCCCGGCAGATGGTGGCGGCGCATCGCGGTAGACGGTGCGTTCCAATGTCTGAAGCTGGCGCTCCAGACGTTCGACGGTATCGGTCAAATCGCGATCACGCGACTGCGCCAAAGCGGTTCCCGGGAGAACAAGCGCAGCCAAAGCAGCTGCGAAGACAATGCGTTTATGAGTGGTCATCATGATCGAGAATTCCCGCGAATTTCCGGCCGGCCCAGCGGACGCCACGGTACCATTTTCATCACAATCTCGTCCGGATTTTCGGCAAAACTAAGGCAGGCGTGGTGCAAAACGAAAACGCCCCGGTTTCCCGGGGCGCGTTCATTCTTATAGGGGTCGGTTTATTTGGCGAGAACCAAGGCTGCACGGCGGTTCTGGCCCCATGCATTCTCGTTGGAACCAGCAATGGCCGGACGTTCCTTGCCAAAGCTCACAACCTTGACGCGGTTCGTGTTGACGCCGAGCGAAACAAGATAGTCGCGAGCAGAGTCTGCGCGACGCTCACCCAGTGCGAGGTTGTATTCGCGCGTGCCGCGCTCATCGGTATGACCTTCAATGATCACGCTGTTCGCGGGATAGGTTTTCAGCCAAGCAGCCCAGCGCTCAATGGTCGTGCGTGATTCGGCGCTCAGTGAAGAGCTGTCAAAAGCGAACAGAACGCGGTCACCAACATTGATCGTCAGATCCATCTGGGAACCCGGCTTCGGACCAGCCGGTGCCGTTGCAACCTGTGTATTGCCACTTGAAGTCGACTGACCGGTGCTGCCGGTATCGCCGCTGTTGTCGCCAGTCGAAGAACATGCAGCGAGTACAAAAGCGGCTGCAACAAGGACGGGGATAGAAATTCGCATGGGGGACTCCTTAAGCCTAATTGATCACGAGAATGGTCGCTCGTGACAGAATTCAGATGAGTGGATTGCCCCCTCATCGTGCGTTGCCCGGCTGTTGCCGGTTTTTCGCGCAACCATCAAGCAGGTCAGAAACCCTTGCCTGTAGGCGCACGGACTATAGTCGCCGAATATTACCGAATCAAGCATTCGACAGCGTCCTTTGACGCAATTTGGCGAGTATTTTCAGGTACTTTGGTCGTATCTCCGACTATTGTTTGAGAGGCCCAGGGGACCATGCAGGGTCGGATCCGCCAACAGGTGTACCAATCTCGCGCTCGTTAAAGCCCGTCAGATCGATTGAAAACAGGCGCGGCGTACCACCCCGGCCGCGCTCATCGCTGCGCTCCTGACGAAAATACATCAACACGCGTCCATTCGGGGCCCAGGTCGGCCCTTCAACAAGAAACCCGCGGGTCAGTAGGCGCTCGCCCGACCCGTCAGGCCGCATAATACCGATGTGAAAATCGCCTCGGAAAATCTTCGTGAATGCAATCAGATCGCCGCGCGGGGACCAGACCGGCGTGGCATACCGTCCATCACCAAAGCTGATACGCTTCTGCCCGCTACCATCGCTGCCCATCACATAAAGCTGCTGGCTGCCGCCCCGATCAGATTCAAAGACGACCTGACGTCCATCGGGCGCATAGGAGGGACCGGTGTCGATCGACGCGCTGTTTGTCAGCTGGCGGACCCTGCGGGTTCGCAAATCCATCGCGTAAATATCGGAATTTCCGTTCTCCGCGAAACTCATCACCACGCTGTTGCCATCGGGCGAGAAGCGTGGGGCAAAGGTCATGCCCGGGAAGTCACCCAGAAGTTCCTGTTCACCGGTATCAATGTTGAACAGGTAGACCCGGGGCTGATTGTTGAAATAGGCCAGATAGGTGATTTCCTGCTGGGCCGGCGAAAATCTTGGGGTCAGCACCAGGGTCTGCCCGTCCGTCAGAAAGCGGTGATTGGCCCCATCCTGATCCATGATCGACAGACGCTTGATGCGTTTTTCCGGCGGTCCGCTTTCCGCGATATAGACAATCCGCGTATCGAAATAACCGACCTCTCCAGTCACCCGTTCGTAGATCGTGTCTGCAATAATATGTGCAACCCGGCGCCAATTCGCTTGTGTGGTGGTCAGGCTCAGACCAGTCATCTGGTCTTCCGAAAACACGTCCCAGAGCCGAAACGAAACCCGCAGCGCACCATTGGGTTCGATACCGATCTCGCCGACAACCAGCGCCTGCGCGTTCAGCGGTTTCCAGTTGTTAAACCGTGGGGTCACGGCCAACCCATCGGGCTGGGCGATAAAGGCGCGCTTGTCGATCGGCTTGAACAAACCCGAACGCTCCAGATCGGCCGCCACCACGCTGGCAATATCGGCGCTAAAACGACGGGCCGCCTCACCGCCTGCGACAAAATCAGGAACCGCAATCGGCAGCGGCTCCACATTGCCTTTGGTGATATCGACCGTGATTTCCGCCCGGACCGGGGCAGAGATCAAAACCGTGATCGCGAGGGCCGCCAACACGGCAGAAAACAATCGAGGGCGTTTCAGTTCGAAATTCATGATCAGCTCAGCATCTTGCTCGGGTCGAAGTTGAATTTGATTTCTTTCCAGATTTCATACTGTTCGGCAGGCAGTTTCAGCGGCGCGCATTTCAACACGGCGCGCCGTGCCGCTTCGGCTGCCGACCGAAAATACCGATCAATTGTGGTGCGAGTCTCATCAACGACCGAAACCCGGGTTACATTCCCCTTGGGGTCCACGATAATTTCGAGCGACACCTGCAAGGTATCCGCATCACGCGCACCCGGAGGCGGGCTCCAGCACTGTTCGATCTGGCTACGGATAATATTTCCCAGACGGTCCAGTTCGCGGATCGATGCCTGCTCGGAGACCTGCGACTGTTGCGGGGCTTCCTCGCCCTTGGTGGCCACCGATTCCGGCTTGCGGGACCGCTCCGGGGCTTTGCGAGGCTTCTTGTCTGCCGACAAATCCTTGAGGATTGAGTCAAAGTCACGCCGCGGCTCCGGCGGTTTTGGTTTTGCCTTGGGCGTGGCCTTCGCAACCTGCCGCGTCGGTTCTGGCTTCGGCTTTGGCGGTGCGGGTTTGGCAATTGGTGGGGCCGGCTCAGGCTTGGGGATCACGACGGGTGGCGGTGGCGGCGCAGGTTCGGCACGGGCGACCGGTTCAGCTTTCGGCGGTTCGGGAACGGGTTGTGGCGGCCGTGGCGGTGGTGTCGGCGAGGCCGCACGGGTTGTTTCGGGTTCCGGCTCGGGCGTTGCTGCTGGTGGCGGCCGCGTCACGTCATCCAGCCGGACGACATCCACGGGAATGACGGTGGCCGTGACCGGGGGCGCAGTGAACAGAAACGGCAATCCGAACTGCGCAAGCACGATAACGCCAATATGAACACCGGCAGACGTGAATCCGCTTGCTCTCAAATTTGCCAACGCTGCGCGCATGATCGGGTTACGGCGCCTCCGCTCAGTTCTTCGATTCGCCCGGAATCGGGACTTCGGCAATCAACGCAACCTTCGAAAAACCAGCTTCCGAAACCAGCCCCATGATTTCCATCACCCGGCCATAATTGATGGCCTGATCTCCGCGCACGAAGACGCGCAAATCCGGGTTGGCTTCAGACACGGCGACAAGACGGGGAATCAGAACATCTTGTGCAATCTCGGATTCCTGAAGATAGACCCGGCCCTCTGCATCGAGAGTGATGATCAGCGGCTCTTTTTCCTCGTTCAACGGATCCACGGCTGCCTTGGGCAAATCAACCGGCACACCAACGGTCAGCAACGGAGCCGCGATCATGAAAATCACGACCAGCACCAGCATCACATCCACAAAGGGTGCGACATTGATTTCCGTCATTGGCCGGCCGCGCAAACGTCGCCTGAGCCGCATGCTTTCTGATGAAAGCGCCATGACTTATTTCCCTTCCTCAAGCTGGCGCGAGAGGATGGCGCTGAACTCAGCCGCAAATCCTTCGAGCCGCTGGGAGTAACGGGACATATCCGTGCTGAATTTATTGTATGCCGCCACAGCCGGGATCGCGACGATCAGGCCCATGGCTGTCGTGAACAGCGCTTCAGCAAGGCCTGGCGCAACAACGGCAAGGTTGGTGTCCTTGGCAACCGCGATCGCCTGGAAGCTGTTCATGATGCCCCACACAGTTCCGAACAGGCCAATAAACGGCGCTGTCGCACCGGCCGAAGCCAGGAAGACCATGTAGCGTTCAATCCGTTCCATCTCGCGTGTCAGTGAAACCTCCATGACCCGCTCGATACGCTCACGCAAATTCGAGCGTAGTTCGTCAGTCGTGGACAAACCACGTGATGAACTTCGCCGCCATTCCGACATTGCTGCAGCAAAGACCGCGGCCATTGGATCCCCCGGACGTGTGCCAAGGCGCTCGTAGAGTTCATCAAGCGATCCGCCCGACCAGAAATTCTCCTCGAACTTTTCGGCATCCCCGGCGAGACGCCGCAGTTTCAGCCACTTGTCGATGATGATCGTCCACGACCAGAAGGACGCGACGAACAGAATGATCATGGTGACCTTGATCACCAGGTCGGAACGCTGAAACAGCCCCCACACCGAAAAATCGGCGATCCCCACGCCACCAGCTACGGTAACCGCTTCGACGATGTTTGATTCCATTGGAAAAACAGCCTCTTGTTATGATGTTCGACGTTGCCTCCCCCGAGGCAATTTGTATGCCAAGGCATACCTGTCGGTTTATTGTTCCTCGACCAGATTGCCCAGCGACTTTCGCACCGCGCCCGGAAGCCGGGCAGGCTTTAAATCGCCACTCATGCAAGCCAGCCGGATGACCAGTTCCACAAGGTTTGTTTCTGTCCCGTCCGACTCCTGTCGGATGACGAACTGCGACGCCCGCATGCTGGCCCCGCGCAATTCGCGAATCTGCGTGCGCACCACCAACGCCTCGTCGAGCCGCGCGGGCTGCAAATACTCCGCATGACAACTGCGCACCACGAAGGCGATCCCCGCTTCCTCCATCAGACTCTGGTGCTCGGTTCCCAGACATCGCATCATTTCCGTCCGCGCGCGTTCGGCGAACTTCAAATAGTTGGCGTAGTAAACGATGCCGGCCGCGTCCGTATCCTCGTAGTACACGCGCACGGGGAAAACGTGACATGTACCCGCAAACCACCCGCTCGGGCAGTTCTGGATTCCGGAATCAGCCTGCATCGCCATCTTCCTGAATCGAACCATCGTCTGCATTTGTGGCAACCGTATGGCCGTCGAGCAGATCTCCCTGTTCGCCGGTACGTGCCGGTATCGCGAGCCCCATATGTCCATAGGCCGTCGGCGTGAGCATACGCCCGCGTGGTGTGCGCTGGATGAACCCCTGCTGAATCAGGAAGGGCTCAACCACATCTTCCAAAGTGTCGCGTTCCTCGGACAGTGCCGCGGCAAGCGTGTCAATCCCGACAGGGCCACCCAAATGAACTTCGGCAATGTGATGCAGGTAGCGACGATCCATAGTGTCGAGACCACGATCATCGACGTCGAGGCGTGAAAGCGCACCATCAGCAACTTTTCTGTCGACCGGCATGCTGTTCTCAACGAGGGCAAAATCCCGAACTCGACGTAACAGCCGTCCCGCGATGCGCGGTGTCCCGCGCGCACGACGTGCGATCTCCGTCGCCCCATCCTCGGTCATATCCAGTTCAAACAGACGCGCGCCGCGGCGTACGATCGTGGTCAGGTCCTCGGGCGAATAGAATTCGAGGCGAAGATTAATTCCGAACCGCTCTCGCAGGGGTGTTGTCAGAAGACCCAGCCGGGTGGTGGCCCCCACAAGCGTAAAGGGCGGCAGTTCGATACGCACCGAACGCGCAGCCGGCCCCTCACCAATGATCAGATCAAGCTCGCCATCTTCCATCGCGGGATAGAGAATCTCTTCCACCGCCGGGTTCAGTCGATGAATTTCATCGACAAACAAAACATCGCGTGGCTGCAGATTGGTCAGAACGGCCGCCAAATCACCCGCCTTGGTGATGACGGGGCCCGACGTCGCACGAAAGCCAACACCCAATTCCTGCGACACAATGCGCGCAAGAGTGGTTTTGCCGAGACCGGGAGGACCATGAAACAGGACATGGTCCATCGCCTCGCCCCGGGTTCGCGCGGCTGCAATGAATACGGAAAGGTTTTCACGAACACTTGGCTGGCCGATAAAGGCCTCCAGTTCCTCTGGACGCAGCGCCACGTCAACCCGATCATCGCCCTGTGCGGATGGATCCACGATCCGCTCAACGGCATCCTCTGCCGTCAACTCACTCACTGACCAAGTTCCTTAAGTGCGGCCGGGATCAACGCATTCAGTCCGATGTCCACGCCTTCGGACTGAACAACCCGACTGACCGCGCCAAAGGCCTCTGCCCGGCCATAACCCAGATTGACCAACGCCGAGATCGCATCCGTGGTCACACCGTCACCGGTTTCAGTTGTCGAATCGGCGGCCTTGCCACCACCGGCCGCCGCAGGCGCTACCTGAGGCGCAAATGCGCCGCCAAGGCTTACAATCTTGTCTTTCAATTCTGTCATCAACCGGGCTGCCAGCCGTGGCCCAACCCCGTCCGGACGCGACAGCATGGCCTTGTCCTGCGCTACAATTGCGGTGGTCAACTCATCGACCGTGAGCGTGCCCAGAATAGCCAACCCGACTTTAGCGCCAACCCCCTGAACCGTCGTCAGGATGCGAAACGTCTCTCGCTCCCGCGCGTTCGCAAATCCGTAAAGATGGATATGGTCTTCACGCACATGTGTCTCGATGTAGAGTGCAACCGCCTCACCAACGCCCGGCAGGTTGCCGATCACACGTCCCGGGCAATAAACGAGATAGCCAACGCCCGAGACGTCGATCACCACCCAGTCGGGACCGACCTCCTCCAGCAAGCCTTTGAGCCGCGCGATCATTGTGCGGCCTCAACCATCTGGCGTGCCGAGGCGTGATGGGCGTGACAAATCGCGATAGCAAGCGCATCCGCGGCATCGGCCGAATCAACAATCGCGCCCGGCAACAACACACCAATCATGTGACCGATCTGCGTTTTGTCCGCATGGCCATATCCGACCACAGATTTTTTGACAGAGTTCGCCGCATATTCCGCAACCGGAACATCAGCCAAAGCCGGCACAAGCAGCGCAATCCCGCGGGCCTGCCCCAGTTTCAAGGTCGATTGCCCATCCCGGTTCACAAAGGTTTCCTCAACCGCTGCGCTGTCGGGCTGAAAGGCTGCAACGACCTCCTGCAAGCCATCGTGCAGTCGCCTGAGCCGGATGGCCAGCTCACCATTTCCTGACTTGATGACGCCGTTCGCCACATGGCGCAGACGATTGCCCTCGGCATCGACGACACCCCAGCCGGTAAACCGCAGACCTGGATCAATGCCCAACAGCCGCATGATCAGTTCCCGCGTCCGATGGGTTTTGCGGGCATATCAGCCTGTAAGCTCGGCCATGACGTCGTCGCTGACTTCGAAATTCGTCGCCACGCGTTGAACATCGTCATTGTCATCAAGAACATCAATCAGCTTCAACACCGTGCGTGCGGTATCTGCGTTCAGATCGACTGTTGTCTGGGGCTTCCAGTTCAGTCCTGCCGTTTCAGCAGCGCCAAACTTCGAGTCCAGAGCTTCTGCCACCTGCCCGAAATCTTCAGTTGCACAGATGATTTCATGGGTGCCGTCATTGCTCGCAACATCCGAAGCGCCCGCTTCAAGCGCGGCTTCGAACATTTCGTCCGAACTGGCCTTGTCGGCGGGATAGATCACCTCGCCTATCTGGTCGAACATGAATGCCACGCTGTTGGTTTCACCCAGATTACCGCCATGCTTGGAAAACGCTGAACGCACTTCGGACGCCGTCCGGTTTCGATTGTCGGTCAGAGTCTCGACGATCACGGCCACGCCGCCAGGGCCGTAGCCTTCGTAGCGAACCTCTTCGTAATTATCGCCGTCGCCGCCGCCCGATGCCTTTTCAACGGCGCGCTTGATGCGGTCATTGGGCATGTTCTGGCCGCGCGCTGCCACGATGGCCGTACGCAAGCGTGGGTTCTGGTCGGGATCGGGGCTGCTGCGCGCCGCGACTTCGATTTCACGCGCCAGCTTTGCGAAGACCTTCGCACGCTTGGCGTCCTGCGCACCCTTACGGTGCATGATATTCTTAAATTGGGAATGGCCTGCCATGCCCGCTCTCCGGCGTTGTGAGAAAACCTGATCACGCAATTACAGCGCAAACCGCGCAATCTGCGCGTGCTCAACACATAATGCATTGCGAGCCGCACACTTGTAATCACGGTTTAGCGGATTTTCGCCCGCGTCGAGAACCCCCGAATTCAGGTGGGGTTGCGTCTATCCGGCAGTCTCGCGGCGTGGCGGCAGGAAGTCCGGCCATGCCGGGCGCAAGCGACCACCCAGAACCAAAGGAGATGTGCGGGTCGCCAAACCCGTTTTATCGTCGGTCTCGACATACATGGCGCACAGGGTTGCCGGTCCGGTTGCGGGGGACAAACGCTCAGACACCAGCTTGCTTCGGAAGCGTGCCACAGCAATGTCCTTCTTCATACCGATCACAGAATCATAGTCGCCACACATCCCCGCATCTGACTGAAACGCTGTGCCCCCAGGCAGGACTTGTGCGTCCGCTGTCGGGATATGGGTGTGGGTGCCGACAACGACACTCGCGCGCCCATCGGCGATATGGGCCAAAGCGGCCTTTTCCGAAGTCGCTTCGCCATGAATGTCGATCAACGCTGCGTCCACAGTCGAGCCCAACGGATGCTGATTGAGCACATTGTCGAGCGCGACAAAGGGATCATCAAGCAACTCCATGAACAACCGGCACATCACGTTGACCACGAGCACCGAGCGACCGTCTCTCGTCTTAACAACCGAAGCTCCCTTGCCCGGTGTGCCCACCGAATAATTCAGCGGGCGCAGCACGCGCGGATTGGCATCGATATAGGACACGATCTCCCGTTGGTCCCAGACATGGTTTCCCGTTGTGATCGCATCCGCGCCTGCCTCGAACAGGGCGTCACAAATCTTGCCCGTCAGTCCAAATCCATGCGCGGCGTTCTCCGCATTCACAACAACGAAGTCCAGCCCGAGCTCATCACGAAGTTCGGGCAGGTGCTTGAGCACCACGTCCCGGCCTGCACGACCCACGAGATCTCCACAAAACAGAATTTTCATTTCAAAGTCCTAGCCAGAGACACGCAGTGCCGCCGATTCCGTCACAATCCAGTCGAGCCTCATATCGTGCGGGCCGACGGGCAAGTCGTCGCGGACCTGACCCGAAAAGGCAAGCCCCACCGTCAGAATGCCCTGGGTCTCGCGCAATCGGGCAATCGTTCGGTCATAGAAGCCACCGCCATAACCCAGGCGAAAGCCATGTCGATCAAACGCCAATATCGGAACCAGCAGCAGATCAGGCGACATGACGTCAGCGTCAGCGTCAGGCACCGGAATGCCATAGGCGCCTGCTGTGAGGAGCTCATTCGCTGACCATCTGCGAAACTGCAGCGGCGCTTCGGCAGCCACAACATCAGGGAGACACAATTCTGATCCACGTCCGGCGAGCCGTTCCATCAGCACGCGCGAATCGATCTCACTGCCGATTGGCATGTAACCGGCAATCACGGTACCGATGCCGGTGCGCTCCACCAGTTCAGGGGAGGTCATGAAACGTGCCGCAACTCCGGCCGCTGCGGCGGCCCCGAGGCCAGACCCCAACGCATCACGGTTTGCCCGCGCGTCCGCACGATGCTGCGCCTTTGCGGCGTCGATATCGGTGGGAAGCTCGTCGATGACAGAAACTTTCAGATTCTGAAGATGCCCAGAGTGGACGGCGCCAGGCGAAGGTCGGCTAACGGGAAGTCCACCGAGACCTGCTAAGTGCAGGTGGGCACCATATACCGAGACCAGGATCCCGGCAGGGACAGTTCCCTAGTGGATTAGTAAGGTCTCCAGGACTAGATGCTGCATGACGCGGCGCCCAGCTGACCGTCCACCTGTGAAGGTAGGCGCAGATAAGGGTTCCGGCAACACCTCACCCAACTTCTTGCAAAGATAAAAGTTTCAACTGGCAGCCAAAGCGCCCGCGACCTTTTCGATCCGGGTCGCCAGACCATCGATCTGGGCGGCAAGTTTGTCTTCGGTGTTGTCGATCGCTGACTGAGTATCGCGCGCGGCCTGATTGCGCATATCTTCAAGCTCATCACGAAGGTCAGACAATTCGTCGGTCACCAGCAATCCAGCCATCACCATCAAACTTGTGTCGCCAATCTGTCCGACCTCACCAACAAGTTCACTGACCTTATCGTCCAGATATTTTGCCAGACTCAACAGGTGCGATTCCTGACCGTCTTCGCAAGCAATTCGGTAGTCACGTCCGTTAATCTTGATCTCGACCTGAGCCAATTCGCTTCCCCGTTATTCATCGAGCATGTTGCGCAAACGCCCGATTGCATCATCCAGGCGATTGGAAACCGTACCGGATGTATCGCGCAATACTGCGAAATCAGTACGCAGTTTATCGAGCTCTGCCTGCAATTGATCGTTCTCCGCATTTGCATCACCGGCCTGAGTTGCCGTGTCGCGTCGAGTCTCGACAGCCTTCTCCAGACTCGTCATCGCCGCGTCGAGACGATCATTTGCTTCGTTGAGTTTCGACATAGGTCAGGTCTCCGATAGAGCGCATCGTACGCGTGCGCGAGTCGCGTGGTCAACTGGAGGGTGGCTCGGAAAGCCCCGGAAATCCCCGGTGGAAAACCACCAGAAACAGGCGTTGACGGCCCGCAGGCAGGACGGCATGTTGCCGCCGCGCGACAACCTGCGCGATTCCTCGTTCCGTCAAACAATCGCCCCCCTTGAAAGGCGTCAGACGCACCATGAACGCAGCCGCTCCTTCCGCCGACCATTCCCAGCTGGCCAATGCCATCCGCGCCCTTTCGATGGATGCCGTCCAGCGCGCCAATTCCGGCCACCCTGGTGCCCCCATGGGCATGGCCGATATGGCCGCCATCCTGTTTGCGCGTCACCTTAAATATGACGCGACCAATCCTGACTGGCCCGACCGCGATCGGTTCATCCTGTCGAACGGCCATGCCTCGATGTTGCTCTATTCGCTGCTGTACCTGACAGGTTCGCCGGACATGACCATCGAAGAGCTGAAAAACTTCCGCCAGATGGGCAGCCGCACCGCAGGGCATCCCGAATACGGCCACGCGGCCGGCATTGAAACGACCACTGGCCCACTTGGACAGGGTATCGCCAATGCCGTCGGCATGGCGCTTGCCGAGCGCATGATGAATGCCCGCTTTGGCGATGATCTGGTTGATCACCACACTTACGTATTTGCAGGCGATGGCTGCCTGATGGAAGGCATCAGTCACGAGGCCATCTCGATGGCAGGCCATCTCAAGCTTGGTCGCCTGATCGTTCTGTTCGACGACAATGCAATCTCCATCGATGGCAGTACCGACCTTTCGGTCTCCGACGATCAACTGGCCCGCTTCAAGGCAAGTGGCTGGGATGTGTCGCAGATCGACGGTCATGACCCTGAAGCCCTGGATCAGGCGATCACCAATGCCAAATCCACAGACACTCCGTCGCTGATCGCCTGCCGCACGGTGATCGGATATGGTTCACCGTCCAAACAGGGGACATCAGCAACCCATGGTGCGCCACTGGGTG
>JABJAG010000211.1 GCA_018666195.1 Alphaproteobacteria bacterium | reverse complement strand
CCCGCGGACCCGAACAGATGGCGGTGCTGGCCGCTGTGATCGGTGTGGCGGCGGCGGTTGCGGGCTTGTTCGGCTCACTGGAATGGGACACTCCGTCTGGACCTTCGATTGTGGTTGCCGCGCTAGCGCTCTTCCTGCTCAGCCTGCTGCCCGTGATAGGCCTTCTGACGCGACGCCCCGCGCCGCAGGGGGACAAACGCTCATGACCCATGAACATGGCGACAATCTGCCCAAGCTGACCCGCAATCAGGCCTTCGTGTTCGAGACCCTGCAGGGGGCAGAAGGCCCACTCAGCGCCTACACAATCCTCGACGAACTGCGTGACGACGGCTTCCGCGCACCGCTACAGGTCTATCGGGCCCTCGACAAACTGGTGGAACTTGGTCTCGTTCACCGGCTCGAAAGCCTCAATGCCTTTGTCGCCTGTGACCACCCTGACGGGGACCGTCACGGCACGATTGCATTTGCGATCTGCGAGGATTGCGGCCGGGTGGACGAATTCGGTGATGAAGAGATCACCGAACGCCTGGGCAACTGGGCCACCGCACAGAAGTTCCGGCTCGACAAGACGATCATCGAATTGCGCGGCTCCTGCGAGGCCTGCGCCATCAACTGACGCTCAAAATATCGGCGAATTGTCAGGTTTGGCTTGACCGGCGCGTCCGGGTCTGGGAAACCGCGAATTCCACAAAAGTAGAATTTCCACAGCTAAATCCAAGGAAGCGCCATGCCCGGTAACGTCGAGAACATCCGCCCCTATCAATCCAGCGCCGGTCGCGAACATCCCGAGCATTACAAACGCCCGGATACGCTGACCATCGACATCCACGGTCACATCATGACCGAAGGCGTTGACGAGGAAGTGCGCAAGCATGTTCCGGCCATGTCCCTCGACGCGGTCAAATATGCCAGCCCGCTGACCCGTGAGCTGAACAAGAAGCAGAATGAAGAGCGTCACGAGGAACTGACCGGCGTGACCAAGCGCCTGGAAGACATGGACAAGATGTGCGTGGACGTAATGGCACTCTCCTGCCAGCCGCCGCAGATGCACTATGCCGCGCCGGAAGCGCTGGGCCAGGAAACGGCTCAGAAGGTCAACGACAACATCGCCAATGCCGTATCCCAGGCACCCGACCGGTTGATCGGCCTCGGCACTGTGCCGCTGCAGAACACCGATATGGCGCTGAAGGAGCTCGACCGGCTGACCAACGAACTTGGTTTCAAGGGCATCCAAATTGGGGCTCAGATTGACAAGGACGAGCTTTCGGCCGAGCGGCTGGAGCCGTTCTGGGCGCGCTGCGAGGAGCTGGACATTCCGATCCTGCTGCACCCGACATCCTTTGCCAGTGAGCGTTTTGGCGCCCACTACCTGACCAACATCATCGGCAACCCGCTCGACACGACGGTTGCGGTTCACTACCTGATTTTTGACGGTGTGCTGGCCCGTTACCCGGGTCTGAAGTTTGTCGTTGTCCATGGTGGTGCCTTCGTCGCAGCCTATGCCGCGCGGATGGACCATGCCTGGGGCCAGCGCGAGGATTGCTGCCTGCACATCGATCAGCCGCCGACGAGCTACCTCAAGAACATGTATTTCGACACCACGGTGTTCGCGAACGATCAACTGGCGTTCCTGGCCAACAAGTATGGCAGCGACAAGATCGTGCTGGGCACCGACTATCCGTTCGATATGGCCGATTATGACCCGACAGAACACATCATGGGCCTCGACGGTTTCTCTGCCTCACAAAAGGAAGACATGTGCGGCCTGAATTCGGCCGGGCTGCTGAAGGTCGACGTCAACGACTTCGCCCGCGCCAAGCCGCAGGAGAACTGGAGCTAGTTCTTCTCCGGACAAACAGGCATACAGGAAAAGGGTGGCCTGTTGGCCGCCCTTTTTACTGCACAGGTATTCCCAGCATTTTTGTTAAGGCGGCCCCTCGGGTCGCCTTAACTTGTTCTTAAGCATAATCCGCGATTCTCGGGGTTCGCGGCAGAAGGCCGCCTGAACAACGCCCGAGAAGCCCGCGTGCCTGCCACGACGACACCCCACAAGAGCTCCGCCAACAAGCGGAATACTGCTGTTGCGCTGAAAGCTGCGCCTGATCGCGATGTGTCTGCGCCGGCCCGTATTGTTGCCAAGGGCGATGGCGCGCTGGCCGATCAGATTCTCGAACTTGCCTTTGCCACCGGCGTGAAAGTTCGCGAAGACGCGGACCTCGTGCAAATTCTCGATGCCATTGATGTGGATTGCGAAGTGCCGCTCCACGCCCTGGCCACCGTCGCGGAAATCCTGACTTACGTCTATCGGGCCAATGG
>JABJAG010000210.1 GCA_018666195.1 Alphaproteobacteria bacterium | reverse complement strand
GTAACAACGTCAGTCACGCACACAACAAGACTCGCCGCCGGTTCCTGCCGAACCTGCAATCTGCCATGCTTTACAGCGAAACGCTGTCTCGCGGCGTTCGTGTGACCATGTCTGCGCGCGCGATGCGGACCATTGATCATAAAGGCGGCGTTGATGCTTTCCTGCGTGGCACCGCTGTTTCCAAACTGCCGCGTGAGCTTCGTCAAATGAAGCGCGATCTCGACAAGGTCCCTGCGGCCAGCTAGCCGTCTGATCTGTCAATGAAGCGAAAGCCCGCCATTTGCGGGCTTTTTTGCTGCGCGTTAGGTATAGGTTTTCCGAACAGCACGGCCGGATGAAATTATCATGACCGATTATCCCGGGTTTTCATTCGACGTTACGCACTCTGTTACGGCTCATCCGGACTGGCCGGGTGCGGCGCGCTCGGGTGTCTTGCACACGCCCCATGGGGACATCGAGACACCTGCCTTTATCTTTTGCGCAACACGGGGTGCAATCCGTGGTGTCCTGCCGGCTCAGGCCAAGGCGGAGGGTACGCAGTTTGTCCTGGGCAACACCTATCACCTGATGTTGCAACCCGGGGCGGAGCGGATTGCTTCGTTTGGTGGTTTGCACAAGATGATGGGCTGGGATGGTCCGATGCTGACCGATTCGGGCGGCTTTCAGATTTTCTCTCTGGGTGCAGGGAATGGCGCAAAAGAGATCAAGGGGAATCGCAGTGATACGCGTGACCCTTCGTTGCTCAAGATTGACGAACAGGGTGCATCCTTTCGATCCTATATTGATGGCGCGAAGATCACGCTCACGCCGGAAGATTCGATCCGCATCCAGCGGGGAATAGGTGCGGACATCATTCTCGTTCTCGATGAATGCACGCCCTATGACGTGGACCGGGACTACACCGCCAACTCCATGGAGTTGACCCATCGCTGGGCGCAGCGCTCACTGGCGGAATTCCAGAAGGACTCCGAAGGTTCGGCCGGCCCCCAGGCGCTCTATGGAATTACGCAGGGCGGGGTCTATGAGGACTTGCGCCGTGAGAGTGCTGAGTTCACTGCGGCCCAGCCATATTTTGGCTATGCGGTTGGGGGCTGTCTTGGTGGTGATGCCGCTGAGATGGATGAGGTCGTTGCCATGGCGATGGCGCCGCTCAATGCTGCGACTCCGGTCGCGCGTCCGATTCATCTTCTGGGCGTGGGCAGCGTGCGGGATGTATGGAACGGCGCGGCCAAGGGTATCGACACCTTCGATTGTGTGAACCCCACGCGCCTGGCGCGTCACGGCACAGCGTATATCCGACCGGGTCTGGGAGAGACGGAGAACGGGAGAGACTTCATCAATTTGAAAAACGCGCGCTTCCGTGATGATACGGGCCCGCTCGATCCGGAATGCGATTGTGCAACCTGCACGACTGTTTCACGTGCGTATGTGCATCATCTGGTCAAGGCCAGTGAGATCAACGCCGGTCAGCTTATTGCGATCCACAATGTGCGGTTCATGAACCGCTTGCTCGAAGCGGTGCGGGAAGCGATCAGGACCGACAGTTATGCGGCGGCCTGGAAGTTCTGGGTGTCAGGGTAGCAGTTCAAACATCAGTAGCGTTGTCGGGCGGCTGGATGAAAACTCATTGTCACTGGCCACGTAAATCAGCGATTGACCCTGTAGTCCTTGAGAAACGGCAATGGCCTCAAAATTTGCGGTGACAAATGGGGGCTCAAGTCGGGCAACTTCCCGGGTCTGGATCGGTGCGCCGGGTCGGAGCTGGCGTTTGCTGATCTTGGCAAACCGTGTTCCCGCCGGGCTGCGCGGCGTGCCGCGACGCTCGATCATCAGAATGTCTCCGTTTGAGAGCAGTGCCGCACCAACCGGTTTATACGGTGGAAACAGCGCATAGCTCATCGGTGTCCATCTGGCCCCATCACCCAACCACGCAAAGGTAAACCCGCGTGTGGTTGGCATGTCTTCGGCCACGAGCAAGATCTTGCGATCATGAGTTTCAGTGGCCGCTTCGACCCCTTTTAAGGAGCGGGCCCGCTCCAGACCTACAGGGGTGTTGAGCAGCCTCGGGGTGGTTTGCAGCGGTTTGATTGATCGTGGAAAATGCATCAGGCGGTGCTTGCGCTCATAGGCTACCAGCCAACCCCCATCGGGCATTTTTGCGATGGCCTCGATCGCGGAGCTGATGCCACGGCCGCCGGCGCCGGTGATCGGGCGTATCTCCTCCAGCGCGGCGCCGGTGAGATTTCCTGCCGTGTTGTATTCAAGAATGACTTCGGCCAGTTCGCCTTTGTCGGTGATCATATATGCGGTGCGGCCACCGGTTTCGACATGCATGGCTGAAATGCCGCCAAACCGCGGATCGTCAAAGCGCATCTCAACGCCGCCACGCCAGAACAGGCGCCCCGCACGGTTTTGTTCGCCCAGTCCCTGGTGCAGGTTGATGGCGCGGGAATCAGCAGCGGTCGTGGTGCTGAAGATGGCACCGGGCAAGGCCAAGAGTACAAGCAGTATCAAGAATCGCATGGGGCATTATAGCCCCATCTGCGCGGTTGGCTCTAGGCGACGCGTTGGCGTTTTGTACCGCCACGACGTCGACCGCCGTCATCGACTTCGTCAAAGAGCTCGGCGAGTTGGTCCATAACCGTGCCGCCGAGTTGCTCGGCATCGACGATTGTGACTGCACGATCGTAGTACCGGGTCACGTCATGACCGATACCAATGGCGAGCAATTCGACCGGCGAATAGGTTTCGATCCATTCGATGATCTGGCGCAGATGTTTTTCAAGGTAGTTGCCTGCGTTCACCGACAGGGTCGAATCATCGACCGGGGCGCCGTCCGATACGATCATCAGAATACGGCGCTGTTCGGGCCGTGCCAGAAGGCGATTGTGCGCCCACAGCAGGGCCTCGCCGTCGATGTTTTCCTTGAGCAATCCTTCGCGGAGCATCAGCCCAAGATTCTTGCGGGCCCGGCGCCATGGTGCGTCTGCCGATTTGTAGATGATGTGCCGCAGATCGTTCAGGCGACCCGGATTGGCTGGTTTACCAGCCGCGAGCCAGCTTTCACGCGATTGTCCGCCCTTCCAGGCCCGCGTGGTGAAGCCGAGAATTTCGACCTTCACCCCGCAGCGTTCGAGCGTGCGCGCCAGAATATCTGCGCTCATCGCAGCCACGGAGATCGGCCGTCCGCGCATCGAGCCCGAATTGTCGATCAGCAGGGTGACGACCGTATCCCGAAAATTCATGTCTTTCTCGAGCTTGAAGCTCAGGGGATGGGTCGGGCTGGTGACGACGCGCGTCAACCGGGCCGTGTCGAGCAGGCCTTCCTCAAGGTCGAAGTCCCAGCTGCGTGTTTGCTTGGCCATCAGGCGGCGCTGCAGGCGGTTGGCGAGGCGGGAGATAACGTTCTGCAAACTTCCAAGCTGTTGATCGAGTTGCTGACGCAGTCGTGTCAGCTCGTCGGGATCGCAAAGATCGGGGGCTTCGACTTCTTCATCGTATTCAGTTGTGTAGGCGCCATAGACGAATTGATCGCCTTGGTTGTGGCCGTATTCGGGCGGGCGCCAGGGCTGACCTGGCGCGTCGGGGTCTTCGTCGCCGTCACCGGGCTCAAGGTCGCCGTCGCCGTCTTCAAACGGCATCTCGGTGTCTTCGGTATCGGCGCCGGCATCTTCTTCTTCACCCGTGCCGTCCATGGACCGCGCGTCACCATCACTCTCGCCTTCACCGTCGGTTTCGCCTTCGCCGTCTTCCTGGTCTTCGCCGTTCTCTTCGTTGGAATCGGGTTCGGCGGCCATTTCATCGTCTGCCAGCCCGAGGTCAGAAATCATCTGACGGACCACATCCTGAAAGGCTTCCTGGTCGTCGAGCCGGTCGTCGAGATGGGTGAGCGTGGTGCCGATTTTCGATTCCACGAACGGACGCCACAAATCGACCATGGCCTGGGCAGATGGCGGTGGTGGTGCACCGGTCAGGGATTCACGAACCAGAAGCGCTACGGCTTCCGAGACAGGAGCCTGTTCACGTTCGGTAACACGGGCATAGCCTTTGTCACGGCATCGCACTTCAAGGGCGACACCCAAATTGTCGGCAACGCCGACCATGTGTTTGGCACCGATGGCTTCGACACGTGCTTGTTCAACCGCGTCATAAAGCGCCCGAGCGCCCGGCGCCGTTGGCACGCGGGCTGTGTGCAGCTCAGCATTGTGATGGCGCAAACGCAACGCCATGGCATCGGCTTCGCCGCGTGCCACGCTGACATCTTCGGCGGGCAGGTCGCGGTTCGGCAGGGGCAATCGTGCCTCTGCCCCATGTATTCCGGGGGCGTCCGGGGTGAAGGATGCGGTCAATTCCGGCTCACGCGAGATTGCCCGCATGGCGGCGGCCGTCACCCGGAGGAATTCCTCGACCGGTCCGTCGTTGCTGTTTCTGCCTGATCCGGCCATCGACGCTTACTGAGTCTGCGGGGTGTCGATAACGCTGTCGTCGAGATCGGTCCCGAAGCAACGCTGGTAATATTCCGCCACAGTCGGGCGTTCGACCTCGTCACACTTGTTGAGGAAGGTGACGGTGAATGCCAGCGGGATCGATTCGAAGATCCGGGCATTCTCGGCCCAAGTAATGACCGTTCGTGGTGACATCACGGTGGAGATGTCACCACCAACAAAGCCAGCGCGGGTGAGTTCAGCGGTGGCCACCATCGCCGAAATCTTTTCGCGTCCTTCGGCATTGTCGTATTCGGGGCTTTTCGCAACGACGATATCGACTTCCTGCTCATGGGGCAGGTAGTTGAGGGTCGTAACAATATTCCAGCGATCCATCTGTGCCTGATTGATCTGCTGGGTGCCGTGATAAAGGCCGGTCGTATCGCCGAGGCCAACCGTGTTGGCGGTCGCGAAGAGGCGGAAGCTCGGATGCGGGCGGATAACCTTGTTCTGATCGAGCAACGTCAGCTTGCTGTCGGCCTCCAGAACGCGCTGAATTACGAACATCACGTCCGGGCGCCCGGCGTCATATTCGTCAAAGACGAGAGCGCAGGGGTGTTGCAGGGTCCAGGGCAGCAGGCCTTCGCGGAACTCGGTCACCTGAGCACCGTCGCGCAGCACAATGGCGTCCTTGCCGATCAGGTCAATACGGCTGATATGGCTGTCGAGATTGACACGGATACACGGCCAGTTCAGCCGCGCGGCAACCTGTTCGATATGGGTGGATTTCCCGGTGCCGTGATAGCCCTGAACCATAACCCGGCGATTGTGGGAAAAACCGGCCAGAATCGCGCGTGTTGTGTCGGTGTCGAAACGATAGGTTTCATCCAGCGTTGGCACATGAACTGTGTTTTCCGAGAATGCCGGGACCACCATATCGGAATCGATTCCGAAGACTTCACGCGCCGACACGGTGATGTCGGGCTCGGTGTTGGCGGGCATATCTGAAGTGGCAAGCGATTCTGTCGATTCCATCGTACGATCCGTATTCGTCAAAGTTTCTTCGTCCGTCCGGTCCGTGATTACGGCCCGGCCGATTGCGTCAGTGTTGCGTAGGCTTGATTGATTGCCTTGAGACGTTCTTCAGCCTGTTTGTCGCCACCATTTGCGTCAGGATGGTGTTTTTTCACCAATTCCTTGTAACGCCGTTTGATGACATCCGGTGTAACCGGCGGTGTTAGATTCATTATAGCAAGCGCATCCGTGTAAGGAGAGTCCGGATGTTCGGTTTTTCGTTGGGTATTTTCTTCCTGTTCGTCGTCGAAAAATCCAAAATGATCGCGCATGCCGTGAAGCGGGCGACTGCCATTGAGGGGCCAAGTGGGGCGATTCCAGTAGGCTGTCCCTTTTCGGTCAGCTTCGACGGCATCTTCATCCATATCCGCGTAGTAGTTCCATTGGCTGTTGTACGCCCTCACATGATCCATACAGAACCAGAGGTAGTCCCGGAGTTGAGAGGGGGACCTTGGCGCACGGAATTCACCGGGCAAGTCGCAACTCGGGTGTTCGCAGCTTCGTTCCGCAGGCGCATGGGGGGCGGCTTCGGTCAGAAGTTCGTCGAGGTCGATTTTTTTGCGCCGACGTGTCATGTCGGGAATATGTCCGCGGGACGAGCGAGACGCAAGGACGCCCGTGCACTTGTTTGAGGAGAATTAGCAATGAACCGTGCAGAACGTATCAAGGAAATCATTGAGGACGCATTTGCGCCCGAAGCGCTCGATATTACAGATGATTCTCATCAGCACGCCGGACATGCCGGGGCGCAGCCTGGCGGTGAAACACATTATACTCTCACTGTTGTCAGTCCGAAATTTGAGGGTCAGTCGCGGGTGATGCGCCAAAGAAGCATATACGCCTTGCTGACAAAGGAATTTGAGTTGGGATTGCACGCCTTGTCGGTTCGGGCTCTAACGCCTGGGGAACAGTAAAAATCATCAATTTGAAATACTAAAGTTGTTTGTGTTGCAAATGTTCTAGCGTCTCCTTATGCTTCTCTGACTCAGGGTTTCCCTGACCTTTTGGGGTAAGGAAGACGCAACAATGCTCATAAATCGAAACATTACCGTCGGTGAACTGCGCACAAGCGTGCGTTTGGAGCCGGAATTTTGGTCTGCACTCGTCGATATCGCGAAACGCGAGAAGGCGAGTATCGATCAGTTGTGTACCCTTATCGATGCGCATCTGGGAGATTTGGGGCGTACAGCGGCGATCCGGGTGTTTATTGCCAGCTATTTTGCAGCTGAACAGGCGACCCGAAATGCTACACAGTACGAGCCTACGCTGGTGAATGGCGCGGTTTATCAGACGCCGTCACATCACCCACGGCACGCACTCGGCTAAGTCCGGACTCTCTCGACCTGGTTTGACTAGTCTGCTGCCGGCCCTGTGTAGTGGTCGGGCCAGAACTCCTGGACCTTTGGTCCATCGCTGCGAAATGCATGACAGGTGTTCAGCAGCCGCGGCGGTTTGTTGTCGGCGGTCGGGCCTTCAGGACTGTCTTTGCTCTTGAGCGGGAATATCGTCTGGAATGCCGTCGTCGCGACCGGCCCGAGCATTTCGACAATATGCGTGCATCCTTCAACGCCGCCCAGGCGATGGTTGACGGCGCGCCGCCAGCCGGGACCGATCGATACCCCGATGAGGCGTTTGAAGTTTGGGGCGATGTCCTTGCAAATCCCGAATGGACTGAACTCGGTGACCGCTTCCACGTCATGGATATGCAGATCGTCATCGACCGTCAGCCGAATCCACATTTCATGAATGGGCTCACCGGGTGGCACGGTGCCACGCTCGCTGTTGGTGAAAGCGTAGGTCTTCACATCTGTCAGGTGACCCTCCACATCCCAGAGCCCGTCTGATCGCCTGTAGCCCGTACAGTGAACTTCGCGGGTGTGGATGTGTTCGCGCTCCGCCGGTTTCGACAGTGGCATGGCTAAGTCCTCGGTTGCTGTTCCCGTGTTTGTGGCCGGGTGCAGAATATTCAGTGCGTGGTTGCAGGCAAAGTTTCGACATCGGATTGCGCCGCACGCGGTGTGATTCGGAGGAGGTGCAGCTGGTTGCCGGTGCGTCTTTGAACATCGATCCTGAGATCGGAGATAGCGAAGCTCTGTCCTTCTTCGGGAATGAAGCGGGCTTCGTGCAACACCAGTCCCGCGATCGTTGAGGCTTCCTCGTCGGAAAGCTTCCAGTCGAACTCACGATTGAGGTCACGAATCGTAACCCGACCATCGACGAGAAGTGATCCATCGGCCTGTCGCCTTACGCCGGGAACTGGAATGTCGTGTTCGTCGTCGATTTCGCCGACGATCTCCTCGATGATGTCTTCCAGTGTCACCACACCCTGCAGCGATCCGTATTCATCGACGACCAGAGCGAAATGCTCCCGCCGGTCACGGAACTCATGGAGTTGGCTGAGGCAATCGGTGGATTCCGGAACAAACCATGGTTCCGTGGCCACGGCCGCAATATCCATTTCGTCGATATGGCCTTCGTGGTTTTGTACTTCGCGCAGCAGGGCCTTGGCATGAACAACACCGGTGATGTTGTCCGGGTCGCCGCTGAACAGTGGAATGCGGGTGAAAGGTGAGTCGAGCACGCGGGTCAGGATGTCCCCGGCTGGCAAACTTGCATCAACCATGTCGACATCTGTGCGGTGGGTCATGATTTCACCGACCTCGACATCGTCGAGATCCATTACACCGCCCAGCATTTGCCCCTCATGAGCGGCAACAGTGTTCGAGTCCGAATGCAGGCGTATGGCCCCGCGCAATTCTTCTTCCCGGGCCTGATTTTCACCCATTGTCACTGGCTCACCGAGCAGGCGCAACAAGACCCCGACAACGACTTCGATCAGTTTTGAGAGCGGCGTAAGGACCAGAATGATCACCCGCAGGACCGGGCCCACCTTCAGCGCGACTTCATCGGCATGGCGGATGGCATAGGTTTTTGGCAGAACTTCGGAGAAGACCACCACCATGATTGTCATCGCGACGGTGGCGTAGACGACCCCTGTATCGCCGAACAATGTGATCATCAGGCTGGTCGCGAGCGCTGAGGCCAGAATGTTGACGATATTGTTGCCGATCAGAATGCCGCCAATCAGACGTTCTTGCTGGGCATGCAACAGATTGACGGTGCGGGCGCGGCGATTACCATTGGTTTCCATCTGACGCATGCGTGGGCGCGAAGCGCCAGTCAACGCAGTCTCGGAGCCGGAAAAGAAACCTGAAAACGCCAGCAGAACAATGATCGCGATGATTGTGATGATGACAGGATCGCTCATATTTATATGTGTGCCTTGATGGTGATCAGGCCGTCGCGGCCATGTTGTCGAGAAGTTGAACCAGGTCAGCGTGGCCGACCTCGTTGGTGAGGAACGAGTCACCGATACCGCGGACCAGAACAAAGGTGGTGCGCCCGGCCTGAACCTTCTTGTCGCGGCTCATATGCTCAATCAGTGTTTGTGCATCCCACTTGTCGCTTGGGTGCGATGGAAGGGTCGTGGGCAGTCCCACAGCCTCGAAATGCGCGCGCACCCGCGCCGCATCCTCGGCCGGGCAGAGGCCGAGTGTGACCGAGAGATCAAAGGCGAGCACCATCCCGATGGCGACAGCTTCGCCATGCAGAAGGGTGCCGCCAAATCCGGTTTCGGCTTCCAGCGCATGGGCAAAGGTGTGGCCCAGATTGAGCAATGCGCGGCGTCCGGTTTCGCGCTCATCCTGGTTGACGATTTCCGCCTTCATTTCGCAAGCGCGCACGATAGCGCGCGTCTGAATGCCGGCATTACCGCTGAGTACGCCAGTGCCGTCCTGTTCCAGCCATTCAAAGAATTCTGCGTCACCCAGCAAGCCGTACTTCACGGTCTCGGCATAGCCGGCGCCAAGTTCACGGGGTGGCAGTGTGGTCAGAGTGCTGGTGTCAGCGATTACCACACGCGGTTGATAGAACGTCCCGATGAGGTTCTTGCCGTGCGGGGAATTGATTGCGGTTTTGCCGCCGACAGAACTGTCGACCTGAGCAAGGAGTGTGGTCGGGATCTGAACAAATTCGATGCCGCGTAAGGCGATGCTCGCGGTGAATCCCGTCAGGTCCCCGATAACGCCGCCGCCGAGTGCCAGGAGTACGGTGCCTCGTTCCAGGCCTTCCGAGAGCAGGTCATCTAATAGGCTTTCCAGATAGATGAAGGATTTGGACTGCTCTCCAGCTTCGATCTGGATGGTGCGCCCGGTGTGGCCAGCCTTGGCCAGGCTTTCTTCGAGCCGTTCTGCATAGAGCGGGCCGACATTGGAATCTGTGATGATAACCACATGCCGCTCACCAAGACGTTCGGCAATCAACGCACCGGCCTGGTCCAGCAGGTCGGGGCCAATGGCGATGTCATAAGAACGATCTCCGAGGTCGACCCGGATGGTGCGTGTTGTTTCTGAAACCTGGCTCATTGGGTACCGTTACGACGGGGCTTCGTGATATAGGCGTCGAGCGCCGTACAAACACGATTGACCGTCTCTTCTGGGGGGCCGTCGTCACTTTCGACGGTGATATCCGATAGCTCATAGATCGGGTGACGTATCGCCATCAAGCTTTTCAGCGTTTTGGTCGGATCATCATTCTTGAGCAGCGGGCGATTGTTCCGCTTTGCGGTGCGGCGCACGAGGGTGTCGAGATCAGCGCGCAGCCAGACAGAAACACCGGCGGCCTCCACAAGCGTCCGCGTGGTTTCATCCATGAACGCGCCACCACCCGTGGCGAGGACGACAGGCGGACCCTCGAGCAATCGCGCGATCACCCGGCGTTCGCCGTCTCGAAATGCTTCTTCACCGTGGCGTTCGAAGATTTCCTCGATTGAGCATCCGGCAGCAGATTCGATTTCCGTGTCGGCATCCACGAAGGGCATGTCCAGATGGGTTGCCAGGCGACGGCCGATCGCCGACTTTCCTGCTCCCATCAAACCAACCATGACGATCGACTTTTGCGTCAACAATGCCTTGTCCGCTTTTCCGGTGTGAACCATCTGGGGTTCTGGTTGCTCAGAATCGACCATGTCCTGCTATCTTGTTTTCGGTCGGCTCAGGGCCGACTCGTCGTGAAATCGCCATTGTTGTGCCGTCATAATAGGCGTTTGGACAAGGCCTCGCGAGGTTCGAGATTACGTGATCGCAAGGCACGATGTTGTGCGGAGGTTCAATTGTTCAAGTTTTTTGCAGCAATCTTCCTGATCGGGATCATCGCAGGCGGGGTGTTTCTCGCAACCTGGGATATTCCGGCGCCTACGGAACAGGTGGAGAAAACGATCCCGAATGATCGTTTTCCCCGCTGAGGCGGCGATGATGCGTGGACTGCGCGTGATGGGTGCGCTGGCGACCGTGACTGCTATGCTGGCATTCGGTTTCAATCCCGGGATCGCCACAGCGCAACAGAGTGGTCCGATCCGGCTTGCGCCTTTGCCGCCGCCGACGCAACGCAGTCCCGACACTGTCGTGCAGGAAACGCCCTTCCAGCCGGGTGGCGTTGTTGTGGAGGGGTTGGACTCTCTGTCTGATGACGCGCTCGGTATTCTGGGTGATGAGAGTGGCGGGCTGGGCAATGATATGTGGTCGGGAAGCCGGCGCGCTGACGCGTTGCGCCTGCTCCGCGATCTGCCCGAATCCTATCCCATGCGCGCGGCCTACGTATTGGCATACCGCGTTCTGGCGACAGCGGCCAAACCCCCGGCCGCCAACCGCGATGGTCAGGGGATGCTCGACCTGCGAATACAGAAGCTGGCTGCGATCGGCGCCACAGACGGTGCGCTGCGACTTGTCAAGGCGGTCAACGCGCGCGCGGTTCCCGACAATCTGGCCGCGCCGGCGGTGCGCGCCCATTTTCGCAATGGTGACTTTGGGTCCGGATGCGCCGTGGTGCGCGGATTTGAGGGCGGTTATACGGATGCCTTCTGGCAGCAGGCGCTGATCGTCTGCCAGGTGTCCGAGGGCAAGCCGGGACAGGCCGCATTCGGTCTCGATCTGTTGCGCGAACAGGGCATGACCGTCAGTCCGGCTTTCACGGCGGCAGCGTTGAGCGCGACAGAGGGCGACGCCATCAAGATTGACCAGCCGGAATCTGCGGCGTCGCCGGATGAAATGACGCTTGCCATCTGGCTTGCGGCGAAGGCTGAAGTTCCGGTCTGGCTGGTAGAGACACTCGACCCGGGGCTGTTGCCCGGGCTGGTTAACAATTCTGGTATGGACCCGGACCTTCGTCTGGCTGCCGCACACCGTGCGTTGCGCTACGGTGTTCTTGAGGGGCGCGATGTTGCCGCGATCTACCGAAGCCTGGACGTTTCGACCGATGATATTGACAGCGCGTTGAGCAGCCCTGACGGCGTCGACGAAGACCGGCTGCTGGCCTATCTCTATCTGGCAGCGGAAGCGCGAGCGGATGCGATTGGGCGTTCCGAAGCACTGCTGGAAGCCTGGAACCGGTCGCGTGAAGCTGGTGGGTTTGATGTTGTTGCCCTGACCACGGGCGGGTTACTGGGCGATGTGCCGATCACGCCGGATTTTGGCTGGTTGGCGGGGGATGCCACGAGAGCTGCGCTTGGGGCCGGGGACAACACACGGGCGTTGGATTGGTATCGTCTGGTCCTGCGTCAGGCACCGATTGTGCCCGATCTGGCAAGTGCCGCGGCGGCCTTGTGGCCGCAAATGCGTGCGATCGGCCACCCCAAGCCCGGCACGTTTGCTTTGACCGCAGGAACCGGTGTGACCGCGGCTGTGACCGGACGGCCTGTTGCGGCTGTGGCCCCCCGGGGTCCTGTGCCGTGGAATGCAGCACGATTGGAGCGCTGGATTGATCTGGCGCGCAGCAATCCGGATTCCGGTGACGTTGCTGCGGTTCTGGTGTTGATTGCGGCGCTGGGTGACCCCGTCGATGACACCCAGTGGCGGCTTGTCACGCTGGGCGAAGCCCAGCCGGTGATGATGCCGGACGTGGCGGTTCTGGCCGGGCTGTCACGGGCCTCGGAAGCGGGGCGACGGGCAGAAACCGCGCTGTATGCGTTGTTTGCTCTGGGGCAGTCCGGAGATGCGCCGCATGCCAGCGTGGTGGGTGCGGTCGCCATGGCTCTCAACAGGGTTGGTATCAACGATGTCGCCCGCGCGCTGGTGCGCGATGCGATTGTCGCGGAAGCACCGTGAAACGCCGTCGGGAACCTGTGCCGTCAGCGCAGGTCAGTCGATATTTTGATGCCTTTCTGGAGCTGCTTGTGGCGGAGCGCGGCGTTGCAGCGAACACGCTTGCGGCCTATCAGCGTGATCTCGAGGATATAACCCTCTTCCTTGTCGGGCGTGACACCACGGCGCGCGCCGTTCTCGATACTGCCTCGACAGAGGATTTGCGGCGCTACCTCAAACATCTTGATGGGCAGGGGATGACGGCGGGAACCGCCGCGCGTCGGCTCTCGGCACTGCGCCAGTTTTTTCGGTTTCTGTATGCGGATGGTCTGCGTGAGGATGATCCGACATCGATTCTGGAAAGCCCGCGTCAGGGCCGCCCGCTGCCCAAAATAATCTCGGAATCTGATGTTGCAAAGCTTCTGGACGTTGCTGAAAGCGGCCAGAACCCCGAGGGAAAACGCCTCTGCGCCATGGTTGAGTTGTGTTACGCGACGGGGATGCGGGTGAGCGAACTGGTCGGGCTGCCGCTGGCCACGGTGCAACGCGATCCGGAAGTCCTGATCGTTCGGGGTAAAGGCAATAAGGAACGCATGGTACCGCTTAGCGGCCCGGCGCGGGATGCCGTTCGGGACTACCTTGTGGTCCGCGATGCCTTTGTGCCGGACGGCACGACGTCACCCCATCTGTTTCCCGGGCGCGCTGGCAAGCCACTCAGTCGCCAGCGATTTTTCCAGTTGCTCAAGGATCTGGCGCTGACGGCGGGGCTCGACCCTCGCAAGGTCAGTCCGCATGTACTGCGCCATGCTTTTGCCACCCATCTGCTGCATCACGATGCCGATCTGCGCAGCGTGCAGCAGATGCTGGGCCACGCGGATATTTCAACGACCCAGATCTATACCCATGTTCTTGATGAACGGATGCGCCGCCTTGTCGCGGAGCATCATCCGTTGGCGCGCGGGCTGGTGAGCTAACCCCTCAGCGCTTCAGCCCTGTTTCAAAGTGTTGTAGGAATTGCTCATGCCGCATTTTCTGGATTTTGAAAAATCGATCGCTGACCTCGAAGGAAAGATCGAGGAACTGCGACATTTGTCTGATGGCACGATCAACATCGCAGATGAGGTCGGTAAACTTGAGGAGAAGGTCGACCGTCAGTTGCGCCAGACCTATGGCCGGCTGACCCCTTGGCAGAAAGTTCTGGTTGCCCGCCATCCGGGACGGCCGAAATGCGGCGACTATGTTTCCGAACTGATCACCGATTTTGTGCCGCTGGCCGGCGACCGGCTGTTTTCCGAGGATGCAGCTCTGGTTGCAGGACTTGGTCGGTTTCGCGGCCGTGCCGTGGCCGTTCTCGGACATGAGAAGGGTAACGACACCGATAGTCGGATCGCTCACAATTTCGGTATGGCTCGCCCCGAAGGTTATCGAAAAGCCCAGCGGGTGATGGAACTGGCAAACCGTTTTGATTTGCCGTTGCTCTCTTTTGTGGACACGTCCGGCGCCTATCCCGGTGTCGGTGCGGAGGAACGTGGCCAGTCCGAAGCGATTGCCCGATCGATCCAGTCCTGTCTGGCGCTCACAGTGCCGTTCATTTCCGTAGTCATCGGCGAAGGCGGGTCCGGCGGGGCCATTGCCATTGCGACAGCGAACAAGGTGTTCATGCTAGAGCATGCGGTCTATTCGGTGATCTCGCCTGAGGGCTGCGCTTCGATCCTTTGGCGAGATGCGGCTCGCGCGCAGGACGCTGCGGAAGCCCTGAAGATCACGGCACAGGATCTGGCTCGTCTGAAACTGATTGATGGGGTGATCGATGAACCGTTGGGCGGTGCCCAACGCGGCCCGGGTACCGCAATTGCGGCTGTCGGCGTCACGGTGGAAGAGGCCCTGCGCGAATTTGAAGGCATGGATGGTGTCACCCTGAGGACCCATCGGCGCGAAAAGTTTGTGGGTCTCGGTACCGCAGGACTGGTCTAGAGTGCGCTGAGTTTTGGCATCACGTCTTCGGTGAAAAGACCGAGAGATGCGGATGATTCTTCCAAACTCAAATCGCCATAGGCGAACCGGCAGACAAAATAGTTGAGGCCCGCGGTCTCGATCTGTCGTTCGATTTCGGATGCGACCATATCCGGGGTACCCACAATCGCCGCGTCACGCTCTCGCGCAAGTGCCAAGGTTGAGGCATAGGCGGAATCATCGACACCGAATTTTCGCCACAGGGCGATGAAGTTTTCGTACCAGGCGGCATAAGCGCGCGCGCCGATATGCTCGGCTTCAGCCATCGTCTCGCCAATGAAGACATGACGTGCGGCACCCAGCTTTGTGGTGACAATGCCGCCATGGGTTTTTGACCAGATATCGCGATACTGGTCGGTTGCGGCGCGGGCGATGGCACAAGGTGCATTGCTGATGACATTGATTTTCCGGGTCGCAGGCCAGTCCGCACCGTCGGCTGTTGCTACGCCGTACCAGAGCGGTGGGTGCGGGCGCTGGTGTGGTGCCATCACCATGGGCACGTCGTCATAGGTGAAGTGTTCGCCCGAGAAACTGAGTGTGTCTGATGTCAGACCACGCATCAGGACTTCGAATGCTTCCATGTAGATTGGCATGGCGTTGTCTTTGTTGATCCCGAAATAGGACACTTCGAACGGCGAGATACCGCGCCCGACCCCGAATTCGAAACGTCCGCCGCTCATCTGGTCAAGCATGCAGATTTCCTCGATCAGGCGCAGGGGCTCATAGAGAGGCAGGCAATAGACCATCGGTCCGAAATGCATGTTCTCTGTGCGTTGTGCCACGGCAGAGAGAAACACGCTGGGGGAGGGCGCGAGGCCAAGCGGTGTCGCGTGGTGCTCGGCGAGGTGATACATCGCAAAGCCCGCGCGGTCGTAACCCGAGATCAGCTGCAGCCGGTCTTCGTAAATGTCATGTGGCGATCGGCCGGCTCGCTGGTCGAGGTGATCAAATATCCCGAACTCGACCATATGGATCGCCTGACGTTAAGCGACTTTACCGTGGCAATGCTTGTACTTCTTGCCGCTGCCGCACGGGCAGGCTGCGTTGCGTGAGACCTTGCCCCATGTCGCGGGGTTGTTCGGGTCGATCTCGGTGACCTGATTGCGCACAGCTTGCGCGTCGCCAGCGGGGGTGCTGTGTGCATCACCGAATGCTCCAGCCATTTCGTGCTGAGCTTCGGTGTTCTGCGGTGCTTCGGGATCAGGAACCGGATTGTTGGACTCCACCTGAATCTCGATATGGCTGAGCAACTGGGTCACGCCTTCACGCAGTCGTCCGAGCATGTCCTGGAACATGTCGAAGGCTTCGCGTTTGTATTCGTTGAGCGGGTTCTTCTGACCGAAGGCGCGCAAGCCGATGCCCTGACGCAGATGGTCGAGGCGCAGCAAGTGATCCTTCCAGTACTGATCGAGAATCTGCAGCAGCAGGTTCTTTTCAGCCATTCGCATCAGTTCAGCGCCGTAGTTGACCGCTTTTGCAGCCATTTTTTCGTCGATCATGACCTGCAGGCGGTCGCGAATTTCTTCGTCGGCGATGCCTTCTTCCTTGGCCCAGTCTTCAGCCGGAATATCCAGAGCAAACAGACGCGTGCACTCTTCGTGTAGCAGATCAGTGTCCCACTGCTCAGCGAAGGTCTTTTGCGGGATGGTGCGTGCGATCAGATCGTCGAGAACTTCGTCACGCATCGACTTGATGGTGTCAGATACATCGTCGATATGCATCAAATCCTTGCGCTGCTCGTAAATGACCTTGCGCTGGTCATTCATCACATCATCGTACTGCAGCAACTGCTTGCGGATGTCGAAGTTACGGGCTTCGACCTTCTGCTGGGCTTTTTCGAGCGCCTTGTTGATCCACGGATGGACGATCGCCTCACCCTCTTCAATACCCAGCTTCTGGAGCATGCTGTCCATCCGCTCGGACCCGAAGATACGCATCAGATCGTCATCGAGGGACAGGAAGAAGTGCGATGTACCGGGGTCACCCTGACGTCCCGAACGGCCGCGCAGCTGATTGTCGATGCGGCGACTTTCGTGACGTTCGGTGCCCATGACGAACAACCCGCCTGCTGCAAGAACCTGATCATGCAGGGCGTCGACTTCGGCCTTGATCTCGGCTTCTTTCGCATTTCGCGCGGCTTCGTCCTCGATACCTTCGAGTTCGGCAGCGAGGCGCAATTCAAGGTTTCCGCCCAGCTGAATGTCAGTGCCGCGACCGGCCATGTTGGTGGCAATTGTCACCGCACCTGGAATGCCGGCCTGGCCGATAATGAACGCTTCGCGTTCGTGATGGCGTGCATTGAGGACCTCGTGGGCGATCTTCTTTGCCTTGAGGGCTTCGGAGATCTGTTCCGACTTCTCGATCGAGACGGTACCGACCAGCACGGGCTGGCCGCGTTCGACGCAATCCTCAACCAACTCGATGATGGCATTGTGCTTTTCACCGAGGGTTCGATAGACCTCGTCATTGTGATCATCGCGGATCATCGGGTTGTTGGTCGGCATATCGACCACTTCGAGCTGATAGATTTCTGCGAATTCAGCTGATTCCGTCATCGCTGTACCGGTCATGCCGGCCAGTTTGGGGTAGAGGCGGAAGTAGTTCTGGAAGGTGATCGAGGCCAGTGTCTGGTTCTCGTTCTGGATTTCCGCGTTTTCCTTGGCTTCGAGCGCCTGATGCAGGCCATCGGAGAACCGCCGTCCCTCCATCATGCGCCCGGTGAATTCATCGATGATGACAACCTTGTTGTCTTTGACGATGTAATCCTTGTCGCGCTGGAAAAGCTTGTGGGCGCGCAGGGCTTGATTCACATGATGCAGGATTGTGACGCTTGTTATGTCGTAAAGGCTGGTGCCTTCCTCGAGCAGACCGGCTTCGGCGAGCAGCTGCTCGGAATGTTCGACGCCTTCATCGGTCAAGGTTGCCGCGCGGGCCTTCTCGTCGACTTCGAAATCATCTTCGGTCAGTTTTGGAATGATGACATCAACGCTTTTGTAGGCGCTGGAGGAATCTTCCACAGGACCCGAAATGATCAGTGGCGTGCGGGCTTCATCGATCAGGATCGAATCCACCTCATCGACGATGGCAAAGTTGAAGTCGCGCTGGACCATGTCGTCCAGATGGAACTTCATGTTGTCGCGTAGATAGTCGAAGCCGTACTCGTTGTTCGTCCCGTAGGTCACATCGCAGGCATAGGCGGCCCGGCGTTCGTCGTCGGACAGTCCGTTGGTGATGCAATCGACGGTCAGGCCGAGGAATTCATAAACATTCGCCATCCAAGCCGAGTCACGTTGTGCCAGATAGTCGTTCACGGTGACGACATGGACGCCCTTGCCCTCAAGCGCATTCAGATAGACTGGCAATGTAGCAACGAGGGTTTTGCCTTCACCCGTCTTCATTTCCGAGATCATGCCTTTGTGCAGGATCATGCCGCCGAGCAACTGGACGTCGAAGTGGCGCTGGCCGAGTGAGCGCTTGGCGGCTTCGCGGACAGTGGCGAAGGCTTCAACCAGAATATCGTCGAGAGTCTCACCACTGGCGAGGCGCTGGCGGAATTCATCCGTGCGCGCGCGCAGGGCGGCGTCGTCCAGTGCTTCGAGCTCGGGCTCGATGGCATTGACTGCTTCGACATTCTTTTTCAGGCGTTTCAGGTAGCGGTCGTTTGCTGTCCCGAAGGCCTTGGTGACCAGACTGAGGACCATGAAGCCTCCTCAAAGGCAAAGTGCTTGGCACGGGCGAAGAATTCGCGACGCCTGGTTCGTGAGTTCCCGGCAAGCCGTGTGTTCCCAAGAGATGGGGAATTTTCGGGCATTGTCTAGGGGTCGTCCGGGGAAGTGTCAACGCCGGGAAACGCGTGCCTGCTCCTCCCGACGCCCAATGCCCGCTTGCCGCCGCAATTCTTCTTCAAATTGCCGTGTTTTCAGGTCATCTGATCTGCGCGGCGGGTTGAACCTGTGAAGTGAAACCGGCACTCTGCTCGGGCCTTCGGCAGATCACTGTTGAACGCCAGAATTCACAGGAGTTTCAGATGACCCGCATTTTCACCGCGCTTGCTGCGCTTGCCCTCGTTTGGGGTGTTTCGGCCCCCACCCATGCCCAGCAGAGCGGTGTGGATGCCAAGCCTGCCGAGAATCCGATCGTGGCCCGGGTCGGTGATTCTGAAATTCGCCAGTCTGATGTGGCTCTGGCCTATTCGCGCCTGCCTGAGCGGTTTCGACAGGTCCCGATCAATGTGATCTTCCCGCAGATTGTGCAGCAACTTGTTGATGGCGAGCTTCTGGCTGTTGCCGGTCGGGCCGATGAATTACAAAAAGATCCTCAGGTGCTCGAGCAGATGGCCGAGTTCGAAAAGGTGGCGATCCAGCAGGTCTATATGAACAGGCTGATTGCCAAGGGCATCAGCGAGGACGAGCTGCGCAAGGTTTATGACGAAACCATCGGCAAGACCGAAGGTCCGCTGGAAGTGCGCGCGAGCCATATTCTGGTCGAAGATGAGCAGGACGCAACCGACATTATCAAGGCGCTTAACGGTGGTGCTGATTTTGACAAGCTCGCTCGCGAGCGCTCCACCGGCCCCAGTGCCCCCCGCGGTGGTGATCTGGGCTACTTCGTGCGCAGCGCCATGGTTGAGCCATTTGCCAATGCTGCCTTTGCCCTCAAGCCGGGCACAATCGGCCCCGAACCGGTGAAATCCGAGTTCGGATGGCATGTCATCAAGGTCGTCGACAAGCGCCGTCAGCCAGCCCCGTCATTCGAGGAATCACGCGACCAGATCGAACAGCAGTTGACGCGTGATCTGATCGCCGCGCATATGGCGGAATTGCGAGCCGACGCGAAGATTGAACTGTTCAATATCGACGGCTCACCGGTCGCGGACACGCCGAAGAAATAGCGCCCCCCAGCGCAGTCTCCGGCATCTCCCGGTCGTATTTTTTTCGGGGGTTTTCACGATGGCCAAATCAGGCGCATCCAAAAAGACATCGGGCACCAGGGCGGCGACCAAATCACCAGTGCCGACACGTTCGCCGCTGGCACCGGCGCGCTTTCCGTCCATGGGGCCGGTCGCAGGCGTGCGTCTGGCGGGCCGTGCGGTCGGTCTGAAAAAACACAAGGGCGTCAAGGATCTGATGGTGGCGGAGATGGCACCGGGAACGACGGTGGCCGGAGTGCTAACCCGCTCCAAATGCCCGTCCGCCCCGGTTGATTGGTGCCGCGCCATCCTGCCGCGAGGCAAGGCCCGGGTGCTGGTTGTGAATTCCGGCAATGCGAATGCCTTTACCGGCAATGCGGGTGACCTGCAGGTTGCCCAGACTGCCGGAGAGGCCGCGCATCTGTTTGGCTGCCGGGCACGGGACGTTTTTATCGCGTCCACTGGCGTGATCGGTGAGCCACGTGCGCCTGACTATATCGCCAGCAAAATTGGTGGCATGAAAAAATCACTCGCGGTGAAGTCCTGGAAGAATGCTGCCGAAGCCATCATGACAACGGACACGTTTCCAAAGGGTGCCACCCGCAAGGTGAAAATCGGCAAGGCCGAAGTGACGTTGTCTGGATTTGCCAAAGGCTCGGGCATGATCGCGCCGGACATGGCGACGATGCTCGGTTTTGTTTTCACCGATGCCAAAATTCCAGCACCCGTGCTGCAACGCCTGGTGCGCACGGCCGCTGATGAATCCTTCAATGCGATCACCGTGGACAGCGATACCTCGACCTCGGACACTGTGCTGCTGTTTGCCACTGGTCAGGCCAAGGGTCAGCCGCGCATCACCAGTTCGGCCGACAAGGTGTTGGCCAATTTCAAGGCAGCCCTGAAAGACATTTTCGTCGATCTTGCCCAACAGATCGTGCGGGATGGCGAGGGCGCGCAGAAATTCGTCACCATCAACGTAAGGGGTGCAGAATCGAAAAAGGCCGCGCGCATTGTCGGCCTGGCGATTGCCAACTCACCGCTGGTGAAGACCGCGATTGCCGGCGAAGACCCGAACTGGGGCCGTGTCGTGATGGCGGTTGGGAAAGCCGGAGAAAAGGCAGACCGGGATAAGCTTTCGATCGGTTTCGGGGAAACCCAGATCACCCGCAATGGCCAGCTGGTGCACGGCTATGACGAAGCCCCGGTTGCCGCCTATATGAAGGGTGACGAGATCACCGTGGATGTGGATCTGGGTATCGGGCGTGGGCGCGGCACCGTGTGGACCTGCGACCTGACCCACGGCTACATCACGATCAACGCCGATTACCGGAGCTAGGTGCCATGGGGGATGTGCCCGCTGGCAACCCGATCGTGCTGGTCAGTGCCGTTGCACTGCTCGACGCGGACAATCGGGTGCTGCTCGCCCAGCGTCCCCAAGGCAAGTCGATGGCCGGTCTGTGGGAATTTCCCGGCGGTAAGGTCGAACCCGGTGAAACGCCGGAAGCCGCGCTGATCCGCGAACTGAACGAGGAGTTGGGTATCGACACCCATGAAAGCTGCCTCGCGCCGATTGGCTTTGCCAGCCATGGATACGACGATTTCCACCTGCTGATGCCGCTGTTTGTCTGCCGCAAATGGCGCGGTGAGCCGATCCCACAGGAAGGCCAGACCCTGACCTGGGTCCGCCCGAACGCGCTGCGCAACTACCCGATGCCGCCGGCTGACGTGCCGCTGGTAGCCCAGCTGCAGGACCTGCTTTAGGTCAAACGCTACCGGTGCGTCCGGGGGCGGTGAGTTGCTGATAGACATAGGCCAGCGCGGAAATCTGGATCGCGAAGCCAATGAAGGACAACGCGTCGAGCAGCAGGACAGTGACGAGCACCAGCGAAATTGATGGGCCGATCAGCGGGACGAGAATT
>JABJAG010000028.1 GCA_018666195.1 Alphaproteobacteria bacterium | reverse complement strand
GTCCTTGCCGCCGCTAACAGGGATCAGACAGTCGTAATTGCTGCCATCGGGTGAGCGGTAGTCGTCACACAGGTCGCGGAACATTGCTTCGCGTGCTGCCCAGTCGACGGTGGACTGCTCTTCATGGGTGCGGCAACCACTGCATACACCCTCTTCATCAAAGACGATGGCTGCCGCTGATGCGGCGGGATAGACGCATCGCGTGCAGTACTGCATTTGTGGTGGTGTGATGCGTGGTTCGAAGGTGCCGGTCATCGGGTGTCTTCTCTCAGCTCAGATGTCATAGGGGTAACGCACGTTATAGCCGCGCCGATGCAGTTGCTTTTTGGCGCGCTTGTAGGCGTTTTCGGTGAAATGAAAAATGTTGCCTGCGGCCACAGCGCTGGCGTGGCCCTTGTCGATGCCGGGGCGAAAATGTTCGAAGGTGCCCACGCCACCGCAGGCAATCACGGGGATGCTGACGGCGGCGGCCATGGCGCTGATGATCTCGGTGTCATAGCCTTCGGCGCTGCCGTCCCGGTCAATCGAGTTCAGCATGATCTCGCCTGCACCACGGTCTTCGGCTTGTCGTGCATAGTTCAACGGGTCGCCATCAACACGGGTGCGCCCCTGATCTACATACATGGCGTGCCCGTCGTCCTCGCGGTGGACATCAATGCCCACGACCATGGCCTGACTGCCGTATTTTTCGGCCACTTCAGTGACCAGTCCGGGCTGGTGATAGGCCTGTGAGTTGATCAGCACCTTATCAGCGCCATTGTGAATAAAGCTGTCGACATCCTCGATGGATTTGATGCGTCCACCAAAGGTCAGGGGCATGAATGCGCTTTTGGAAATCTGTCGCAGGATACCGACCACGTCATCGGCGCCCTTGAGTTTCATGTCGTCGCGCCGCAGGTCGTAATCACCATCCCGGGTGATGTCGATATAGACCAGTTCGTCGGTCAGCCAGTCGTTGAGGCGTTCAAGCTGATTGATCGGGTTGCCGATCACCTTGAACTCGCGGAACCCTTCGCTGCGAACGATCAGGCCGTTCATCAGATACAGCACCGGTATGATCCGTGTCTTCAGCATCGCCGCCGCGTCAGACCTTCGCGAAGTTATCGAGGACCGCAAGGCCGACGCGCGCACTTTTTTCCGGATGGAACTGCGCGCCGAAAATATTGTCCCGCTGTACCGCCGCGGTGACAGGGCCGCCATATTCAACCGTGGCCATAATGTCCGATGGCTCTGTCGGGAGCAACTGATAGGAGTGCACAAAGTAGCAACTCGTATCGCCTTCGATATTGGCAAACAGCTGCGCGTTGTCACGTAACTCCAATTCGTTCCAACCGATCTGGGGCAGGCGCAGATCCGATGATCCGCGTGAGATAATTTCGACCCGCCCGGGTATCCAGCCAAGACCGGCACATTCACCGAACTCCGTTCCGGTTTCCGCCAGCAGCTGCATGCCAAGACAAATCCCGAGGATTGGTTTGCTCTTGTCACGTGCCTGATTGTTCAGAGCGTCGAGAAATCCGGTTTTCATGAGCCGCTCCATTGCGGCGGGGAATGCACCCACGCCAGGCAGGATGATCCGATCAACCTTGTCCAAATCCTCGGGCGTACTGGCGACCAATGGTTGATGACCGAGATGTTCGAGCGCGTTGCACACAGACTGGATGTTGCCCATCCCGTAACTGACAACGCCGATCATGCAGATTCAGCCTCTGTGTCGTTTAGCCTTGGGAAGGCATCCAAAGCATTCATCTGGAATATTTTCTGCAACGCGGTCTCTGGCAAATCCGCGCTCGCAAGCTTCCCGAGTGTCCAGGCGGGGTTCATCAGCTGACCGTCACAAGAAAAGATAATGCGGTCTTCACCGACGCGATTGAGCATGCCCTTGATGTCTGCGTCCTGACGGTCGGCAGTGCTGGTAGCGATGTCGAACCAGACATTTTTGAGTTCAGCAAAATCCCAGTAGCGCCATGTGGCGTGTGCAGCGATGAAATTGATATGCGGTTTCTGTTGCGCCAGACGATCCATGCCGGGCAGATGTGCCATGATGGGCCAGCCGGACATATTGTCGAGATGGGCGAATATTTCGAGATAGCTCGGGTCGTCCAGGTCCATGCCATAGAAATCCTGAATCGTCTTTATACCGACAAAGCGTGGGTTGTCCCGGTACTTCTCGATCTCGCCGATGGAGGTCTCGATCTCCAGCGGGTTGATGACGATCAGGCCGCGCGCGCGGGGTTCAGCTTCTACAAAAGCCATGGTCTCGGCGTTGCCTGTGACGATGTCGTAGTTCAGGGCGCGGATCGAAGAGGAGTTCGCGATCTGATAATTGAACACATCGAAATCCTGTGCGATGGCTTCAAAGCTGGTGCGTGGTTCAATGATGTTCCAACCGCTGGTGTGCCAGTGGGTGTCGATTTT
>JABJAG010000209.1 GCA_018666195.1 Alphaproteobacteria bacterium | reverse complement strand
TGGCGGGGTATCGCCCCTGCGCCAATTGCCTGCCGGACGACTATGCGGCATGGAAGAAGACACGCGCCTGACCTGACTTGAACTTTCACGAACGCTTGAACCGTCTTCCACGTTTGAGTTCGACGTCAGGCCGTGTAGATTCAGATGTCCCGGCGCGCAGCGCCGAATTTGGTCAGGGAGAAACCCGTGCGCGCCAGTGCGACCGGTCAGGAGCGAGATGTGAAGGATGGCGGCCCGCAGGGTCGCTGGTCCCATACCTATGCTGCGCTTGATCTGGGAACCAACAATTGTCGCCTGCTCGTTGCTAAACCTGACAATTCCGGGTTTCACGTTGTTGATGCGTTTTCCCGCATCGTCCGATTGGGAGAGGGCCTGGGATCGTCCAATGCGCTTTCGCATCCTGCGATGGATCGTACGATCGATGCGTTGCGTGTGTGCCGCTCGAAGATTGATCGCAACGGAGTGACGCGCATTCGTGCCGTGGCAACTGAAGCCTGCCGGCGTGCCGACAATGGAGCTGAATTTGTCAGCCGGGTGCGCGCCGAGACCGATATTGCGCTCGAAATCATTGCGCCGGATGAGGAGGCCGAGCTTGCGCTGGTCGGTTGCTCGCCGCTCTATGACGCGCCGAGTGAGGCAAAGTCCTTTGCATTGCTGTTCGATATCGGCGGCGGGAGCACCCAGATCACCTGGCTCGAACTCGAAGCTGGTCAACATGCCAATGGCGATGTGGAAACCCGTATTCTCGGATGCATCTCGATCCCGTGCGGTGTGGTGACACTCAGTGAGAAGTTTGGCAGTGGCGAAGATGCGCAGGGACGCTCGTCTCCGGCGCGTTATGCCGAGATTTGCGACCATGTTCGCGGACTTCTGGCACCATTCGACGATCAATACGGAATTTCCGCACGGGTACGTGACGGCGCCGTACAGATGGTTGGCACGTCAGGCACCGTGACAACTTTGACCGGTGTGTATTTGAAATTGCCACGTTATGACCGGGGTCGTGTCGATGGGCGTGAACTGGAGTTCGGTCAGCTTGAAGGCGCGCGAGACACATTGCTTGCGCTCGATCGTGATGACCGGGCAGCGCATCCATGTATTGGTTTGCAGCGCGCTGATCTTGTGATCGCGGGCTGTGCCATTCTCGACGCGATTTGTGATCTGTGGCCGGTGGGGCGCTTGCGGGTGGCGGATCGTGGCCTGCGCGAAGGTATCCTGCACGGTCTGATGCGTTCGGCTGACCGCGAATCCACTTCGGCAAGGAACTAGATCAGCATGGCGCGTGGTGGACATAAGCCCGGTGGTCGTCGTTCGGGCGGCATGGGTGGTGCCCGGACCACAACGGAGCGGGTGAAAAGCGCGCGTGGTCGCAAGCTCTCCTCCACGCTCTGGTTACAGCGTCAGCTCAACGATCCCTATGTTCAGGCGGCAAGGCGCGACGGCTATCGTTCGCGCGCGGCCTATAAATTGCTGCAGATCGATGAACGGTTTGAACTGCTTAAGCCCGGCCAGCGTGTGGTCGATCTCGGTGCTGCGCCAGGCGGCTGGACCCAGGTGATTGTTGACCAGCTGGAGCCCGATGAAGACGACACGGATATTGTCGCGATCGATATTCTGGAAATGGAGCCGATGGGCGGGGTGAAGGTCCTGGTGGGCGATATCGAGGATGAAGCTGCGGTCGCGGAATTGCGCGCGGCCATTGGCGGATTGGTCGATGTGGTGCTTTCGGACATGGCAGTCGCGACCACGGGGCATCCCTCCACAGATCATCTGCGCACCATGACCTTGGCTGAAGCGGCCTTTGTCTTTGCCTGTGAGGTGCTGGCGCCCCATGGGGCATTTGCCACCAAGGTGTTTCAGGGGGCCGACGAGCCGGCGCTGTTCAAGGCCCTGCAGCAGCGTTTTGAGAAGGTTCGCCGTTTCAAACCGAAGGCGAGTCGCGCCGATTCTGTGGAGATGTTTCTCGTTGCAACCGGGTACAAAGGCAGCGAATAGCCCGGTTTTTAACGCCCTGTCCGGAATGCTTGGCCGCACACGCGCATTGTGTATATAAGCGGCGTCAACTCACGATCCGAAAAAGGCTCCGGTTGGCATGGAAATCCGCGACGCATTCACCTTTGATGATGTTCTTCTCGAGCCCGCAGAATCGCGGATATTGCCTTCGGAAGCCAACACGTCCACCAAACTCACTCGCAGCATCGATCTTGGCATTCCGCTGATGGCGGCGGCGATGGATACGGTCACCGAGGCCGAGATGGCCATTGCGCTGGCGCAGGCTGGTGGTCTGGGTGTCATTCACAAGAATCTGGAACCCGAAGAGCAGGCGAACGAAGTGCGCAAGGTCAAGCGCTTCGAGTCCGGGATGGTGGTGAACCCGATCACGATCTATCCCGATCAAACTCTGGCCGACGCGCTGGCGATCATGGATCGGGAATCAATTTCCGGTATTCCGGTGATCGTGCGCGAAGGTGGTCAGCTCGCGGGTATCGTCACCAACCGCGATGTACGGTTCGCCAGTGATCCGGCCCAACCGATCCGTGAACTGATGACCGAAGAGCTTGTGACCGTTGGCGAGGGCGTCGATATGGGGGAAGCCAAGCAGCTGCTCCACCGTCACCGGATTGAGAAACTTCTGGTGGTGGACAGCGAGAACCATTGCGTCGGTTTGATCACGGTCAAGGATATCGAAAAGGCGCAGGCCTATCCCGATGCGTGCAAGGATTCTCAGGGCCGTCTGCGCGTGGCCGCGGCCACAGGTGTGGGTGATTCAGGCTATGAGCGCGCCGAAGCACTGCTCGATGCCGGTGTGGATATCATCGTGGTCGATACCGCTCATGGGCATTCCCACGGGGTTCTGGAACAGATCCGGCGGATCAAGCATCTGAGCAACGAAGCCCAGATCATTGGCGGCAATATCGCTACCGGTGAGGCGGCTTCGGCCCTGATCGATGCGGGTGCGGATGCCCTCAAAGTGGGCATCGGACCCGGTTCGATCTGCACCACGCGGGTTGTGGCGGGTGTGGGTGTGCCCCAGCTGACCGCTATTGAGAGTGTCGCCAAGGTTGCCAGCGGACAGGGCGTCCCGGTGATCGCGGATGGCGGCATCAAGTTTTCCGGTGATCTCGCCAAGGCCATCGCGGCCGGCGCGGATTGCGCCATGATCGGCTCTTTGCTGGCAGGCACGGATGAAGCTCCGGGTGAGGTGTTTCTCTATGAAGGGCGGTCTTACAAATCCTATCGCGGCATGGGCTCGCTGGGTGCCATGGCACGCGGCTCGGCCGATCGCTACTTCCAGGCCGAGGTGTCGGACACCCTGAAACTGGTGCCCGAGGGGATCGAAGGTCAGGTTGCTTACAAGGGATCTGCCATGACGATCCTACATCAGCTTGTGGGTGGTCTTCGGGCCTCGATGGGCTACACCGGCAATGGCACGATCGCAGAGATGCAGAAGAATTGTCGCTTCCTGCGCCTGACCAATGCCGGGCTTCGCGAAAGCCATGTGCATGACGTCGCGATCACCCGCGAAGCCCCCAACTATCGCCAGAACGCCTGATCGCGGGCTGAACCGGTATATCGCACCATGATTCCTTCCGCGCGGGTTGCCGCAGCTCTTGAGATTCTGGATGACATCGCACGCGCCGATGCGCCCGCTGATGCCATTATCTCCAACTGGAACCGCACGCATCGCTTTGCCGGATCCAAGGACAAGCGCGCCATTCGCGAGCTGGTCTATCGCGATCTGCGCAAGGGCGCCCAGTATCGCTGGCTGAGCGGCCTGGTCGGCGGCGATCCGACCTCACCTCGCGCACGCATGATCATGGCCAGTGAGCAGGAAGGTGCCGGCACGGCCGTTGCCCGTTTCGACGGCAGCCAGTATGGCCCCCCGGTCCTCTCGGAAGCAGAACTGGCTCAGGTGGCAAAGCTCCATGACATGAGCACCGGCAAAGCGCCGGACTGGGTGACCTGCGATTGCCCCGAAGAACTCTACGGCCTGCTGGCTTCCCAGTGGCCCCAGAGCGTTGTCGAGGAAGTTCAGGCGCTCAACGAGCGTGCACCGGTTGATCTGCGGGTCAACACCATGCGCGTGAATGTGGACGAAGCCCGCGCCGCGCTGGCTGAAGCCGAGTATGAGGTTGTGCCCACATCCTTCAGTCCGATCGGGCTGCGCGGATCGGAACACACGAATTTCTCCACGCTGACTCCCTTCCGCAAGGGGCTGATCGATCCGCAGGATGAATCCAGCCAGCTGGTCTCCCTGCTGGTGGATGCCAGGCCGGAGATGAAGGTGATTGATCTTTGCGCCGGGGCCGGGGGCAAGTCCCTGTCGCTGTCGGCGATGATGGAGAACAAGGGCGAGATCGTCTCCTGCGACACGCTGATGTCGCGTCTCTCACGTATGGAACCACGGCGCGCACGGCTCGGGGCGGACAACATCCGTGTCCAGGCGGTTGAGGATGGAGAGATTCCCGAGGGGATGGAAGGCTGGGCCGACCGGGTGCTGGTGGATGCGCCGTGCACCGGCAGCGGCACCTGGCGTCGCAGCCCGGAACTGCGCTGGCGCACGGGGCTGGACGATATCGAAACTTATGCCGAGACCCAGACGGCTTTGCTGGCCACGGCTGCGCAGATGGTGAAACCGGGCGGGCGGCTGATCTACGCGGTGTGCTCGATCTTCAATGCCGAGGGGCGGGACATCGCGCGTGGCTTTGAAGAGACCAATCCGTCCTTCAGCCGTGTCCCGGTCGCCGATGCGCTGGGCTCGGAGCTGGCCAACCGCCTGAACGCCTATCTGGAACTGGTGCTGACGCCTCATCGCCACCGCACGGACGGCATGTATGCGGTGATCTTCGAACGCGGCCTGATCTGAGGGACGTTCAAGGGGCCGGCGGCGGTCTTCAAGCTCGCGGATCTCGTCTTCAGCGCTCATGGTCGCGTTCCTCTGATTGGTTCTGTGGACAGCTTGGTCGGGCGGCCGGATTTTGGTCGAGAGCGGTGATGCGCGCGCTTCGGGAATCGGCTATCAAACCCTATGAGCACCACATTCCCCGTCTCCGAAAAAATCCTGATCATCGACTTCGGCTCGCAGGTCACCCAGCTGATCGCGCGACGCATTCGCGAAGCCGGGGTCTATAGCGAAATTCACCCCTGTTTCCGTATCGATCAGGCATTTCTCGACGACTTTGGCCCGAAAGCCATTGTCCTCTCGGGCGGACCAGCCAGTGTGATGGCCGAGGGTGCGCCAACCGTCGATCCCGGGGTGTTTGCGCTCGGCGTGCCGGTGCTGGGGATTTGTTACGGCCAGCAGCTGATGTGTCACATGCTCGGCGGCAAGGTCGAGGATTCCGATCATCAGGAATTCGGCCGCGCGATGCTGGAAATTTCCGAAACCTGCCAGCTGTTTGACGGCTGCTGGGCACCCGGTGACAGCTCGCAGGTCTGGATGTCCCACGGGGACCGGGTCACGGCCCTGCCGGACGGCTTCCGCGTGGTGGCGACCAGCGGCGGTGCCCCCTATGCGGCCACCTGTGATGAATCCCGCAACTTCTATGGCGTGCAGTTCCATCCCGAAGTGGTGCACACCCTTGACGGCTCGAAGCTGCTGTTCAACTTTGTCCGCAACGTCGCGGGATGCAGCGGCGAATGGACCATGGCGGCTTACAAGGCAGCTGAGATCGAGAAAATCCGTGCGCAAGTCGGTGATAGCCGGGTGATCTGCGGTCTGTCAGGCGGCGTCGACTCATCCGTCGCCGCTGTGCTGATCCACGAAGCCATTGGCGATCAGCTGACCTGTATCTTTGTCGATCATGGCCTGCTGCGCCTGAACGAGGCCGAGGAGGTCGACAAGGTCTTCCGCGAGCGGTTCAACATTCCCCTCGTGGTGCGCGATGCGTCGGACATGTTCCTCGACCAGCTCGAAGGCGTCGACGATCCGGAGAAGAAGCGCAAGATCATCGGCAGCACCTTCATTGATGTATTCGATGAGGAGGCGAACAGGATCGGCGGCGCGGATTTCCTCGCCCAGGGCACGCTCTATCCCGATGTAATCGAGAGCGTCAGCCCGTTTGGCGGACCGAGCGAGACCATCAAATCTCACCACAATGTGGGGGGCCTGCCCGAGCGCATGAACATGCAGCTGGTCGAGCCCCTGCGCGAGCTGTTCAAGGACGAAGTCCGCGATCTTGGTCGTGAGTTGGGCATCCCCGAAGAAATCGTCGGGCGTCATCCGTTCCCGGGGCCGGGTCTGGCGATCCGCATGCCCGGCGCCATGTCCCGCGACAATCTTGATATTCTGCGCAAGGCCGATGCGATCTATCTCGATGAAATCCGCAAAGCTGGCCTCTATGACGAAATCTGGCAGGCCTTTGCCGTGCTGCTGCCCGTCCGCACCGTTGGCGTGATGGGCGATGCCCGCACCTACGAATATGTCTGCGCCCTGCGTGCGGTCACCTCGACCGACGGCATGACGGCAGAGAGCTACCCCTTCGAACACGCTTTCGTGGCGGGCGTGGCGACGCGAATCATC
>JABJAG010000208.1 GCA_018666195.1 Alphaproteobacteria bacterium | reverse complement strand
CCAACGCTGTGACCGGCCTGACTGATGCGCTGATGGATAGTATTCCCGTGGTCTGTCTGACCGGCCAGGTGCCGACTCACTTGATCGGCAATGATGCGTTTCAGGAAGCTGATACCACCGGTATCACCCGTCCATGTACGAAGCATAACTATCTGGTGAAGGATGTCGATGATCTCAGCCGGACCATGCATGAAGCATTCTACGTGGCGTCTGCCGGGCGACCGGGACCTGTGGTGATTGATCTTCCCAAGGATGTTCAATTTGCCGAGGGTGAATATCTCTCTCCGGAAAATGTGACTCATCGTCATTACAATCCGCAACGTGAAGGTGCGGATGCGGCGATCGAGCAGGCCGTTGAACTGATCGCAAACGCCAAGAAGCCGATCTTCTATATCGGAGGTGGCTGCATCAATTCCGGCACGCGCGCGTGTGAGCTGGTGACCGAATTGGTCAAGCTGACCGGGTATCCGGCAACAACAACGATCATGGGTCTGGGCGCGTTTCCGGCATCATCTCAGCAGTGGCTGGGCATGCTCGGGATGCATGGGACTTATGAGTCCAATCTGGCGATGTATGACTGCGATGTCATGGTGGCGATCGGCGCGCGTTTCGATGATCGGGTGACCGGACGCACCGATGCGTTCTCTCCGAATTCGAAGAAGATCCACATTGATATCGACCCCAGTTCGATCAACAAGAATATTCAGGTGGATGTGCCGATCATCGGGGATGTGGAGAATGTCGTCGAAGAGATGCTCGAAAAATACAAGGCCCGCGACGTCAAGCCGGACGGCAAGGCGCTTGAGGCCTGGTGGAAGCAGATCGAAGAATGGCGGGCTGTGGATTGTCTGAAGTTCGATCAGACTTTCGGTGCGAAGGATGACATCAAGCCGCAATATGCGATCAAACGCCTTTATGAGCTGACCAAGGACCGCGACCCGTATGTGACGACCGAGGTTGGTCAGCACCAGATGTGGGCGGCGCAGTATTATCACTTCGACAAACCCAACCACTGGATGACGTCTGGTGGTCTCGGGACCATGGGCTACGGCCTGCCGGCAGCGGTGGGCGTTCAGGTGGCGCATCCGGAATCGCTGGTGATTGATATCGCCGGCGAAGCGTCGACGATGATGAACATTCAGGAGCTGGGGACGATTGCGCAGTACAAGCTGCCGGTCAAAATCTTCATCCTGAACAATTACTGGTTGGGTATGGTTCGCCAATGGCAGGAATTGCTGCACGGCGCACGCTATTCGGAATCCTATTCCGACGGTCTTCCGGACTTCATCAAGCTGGCCGAGAGTTATGGAATTACGGGCTTGCGGGCAACCAGTCCCAATGAAGTGGATGATGTCATTACTCAGATGATGGAGACACCGGGTCCGGTGATCGTCGATATGGTGGTGACCAAGGAAGAAAATTGTTTCCCGATGATCCCGGGCGGCGCCGCGCATAATGAAGTTATGCTCGGTATCGGTGATCAGCAGGAACAGAAGCAATCCGAAGATGGCATGGTCCTCGTCTAGAGCGGGGCCGGCCAAGGACGGACCGTTCCGTCCGACTGAACAAGATTCAACGAAAGTGAACGCGTGATGGCGAATAAGAATGATCCCATCGAACGGCATGTCATGGCCGTCCTGGTCGACAATGAGCCGGGTGTTCTGGCGCGGGTCGTCGGACTGTTTTCGGGACGTGGATTTAACATCGAATCCCTGACCGTTGCAGCGATCAGTGAGGATGAAACCTACTCACGGATCAACCTGGTCACGTCAGGCACGCCCATGATCATCGAACAGATCAAGGCACAGCTTGAACGGCTTGTGCCGGTGCGCGAGGTCCATGACCTGACCGCGGACGGCCCCCATGTTGAGCATGAAGCAGCCTTGGTGAAAATCTCCAATGAAGGTGCGGCTCGACGTGAGGCACTGCGGATTGCAGATATTTTTCGTGCCAGGGTGGTGGATACAGGAGTTGATTCCTTTGTGTTTTCACTCACCGGTGCGTCAGAGAAAGTCGACAGCTTTCTGGTCCTGATGCGCAATCTGGGAGAGACCGAAATTTCACGCTCAGGGGTGGTTGCGATCCAGCGTGGCGACAAACACGGCACACCGAATTTGCTCGCTGGAATCGACACAGACTAGGAAAGCGTACATTGCGGCATTGCTCAGCGGGCATCAGGCCTGTAAAACCGCCGCGCATCCGGGATTTCAGTGTGCCGAGCGTAGGCACGCGACAGTTTTAACCCCATCCAGACAGACGCTAGAAACAGGGAATGAGAGATATGCGCGTTTATTATGACCGCGACGCGGACGTGAATCTGATCAAAGGCAAGAAAGTGGCCGTTGTTGGCTACGGCAGTCAGGGCCATGCCCATGCCATGAACCTGCGCGACAGCGGGGCAACCGACGTTGTCGTTGCTTTGCGTGAGGGTTCGGGAAGTGCGGCGAAGGCCGAAGGCGCTGGCTTCAAGGTGATGACGGCAGCAGACGCAGCAGCCTGGGCCGATGTGGTTATGGTTCTCGTCCCTGACGAACTGCAGGGCGATCTCTATCGCGATCACCTGCATGACAATATGCGCGAAAACACCGCGTTGGCCTTTGCCCATGGCCTGAATATCCATTTCAGCCTGATCGAGCCGCGGACAGACCTCGATATTTTCATGATCGCGCCAAAGGGCCCAGGTCACACCGTGCGGTCGGAATATGAGCGTGGCGCTGGTGTCCCGTGTTTGCTCGCCGTTCATCAGGACGCCAGTGGCAACTGCCATGATCTGGGACTGAGCTATGCCTCTGCAATTGGCGGCGGCCGCGCCGGCATCATCGAGACCACCTTCCAGGAAGAATGCGAAACCGATCTCTTCGGTGAGCAGGCTGTTCTCTGCGGCGGTTTGTCAGCTCTGATTCAGGCTGGTTTTGAAACCCTTGTGGAAGCTGGTTATGCACCTGAAATGGCGTATTTCGAGTGTGTCCATGAGGTGAAGCTCATCGTCGATCTGATCTATGAGGGCGGTCTGGCTAATATGCGCTACTCGGTCTCCAACACCGCCGAGTACGGGGACTACACCCGTGGCCCGCGTGTTGTGACCAGTGAGACCAAGGCTGTCATGAAGGAGATCCTGACGGAGATCCAGACTGGTGCTTTCTCCCGCGAATGGATGCTTGAGAACCAGGTCGGTCAGACCGGGTTCAAGACCACCCGTCGTAACCAGGCAAAACATCAGCTTGAAGAAACTGGTGCAACTCTGCGCGGCATGATGCCGTGGATTGCAGAGAACGCCATGGTCGACAAAGAAAAGAACTAGTCGGCTCTTTGGTATTCGCTCTGCGGGCGTAATTTGACGCCCGCGGAGCGAAACTGCCGATTAAGGTTAACAAAATCGTTGCAGTGCGCTGCAATATCGCTCTAAAACAAGGGCATATCGGTACTTTCTTTTATATTGGTGTACCACTTGTTCACCATTTGTTAACGCTCCAGCGCCGATTCTTGGCGTTTAGTGGAATTGATTCGGCTGGAGCCGTTGGGGAGATCAAAAGCGTGACCATCGTCCGCACAGTTGAAGGCATGTCGCACCGCTTCGTTGACGAAGCAGTTGTTGGCGATCTGTGTCTGAACCTGTTTGATCTCGACGCGCTTCTTCTTGGCGGCGCAGCCCTGCGACTTAGGTGCCTCTGAACGAAGTCAGTGCCACACGGCCTGCATTGTTCAGGGGAATGAAACCGAACCTAAGTCAACCAATACGATTTTGAGGCAGGACCAATGACCGCCAACGACAAGAACTCAGAGACCAAGGATTCGCCGGTCGATACCGGCGCCGCGAATTACGTTCGCATTTTTGACACCACATTGCGGGACGGCGAACAGTCGCCCGGTTGTTCGATGAACCTCGAGGAAAAGGTGCGTGTTGCCATCGCACTGGAAGAACTCGGCGTTGATATCATCGAAGCCGGTTTTCCGATCGCTTCCAATGGTGATTTCGAAGCCGTGCGCGAAGTTGCGAACACGGTCACCAAATCAAGTGTGGCCGGGCTCGCCCGGGCCGCTCATCAGGATATTGATCGAGCCTGGGAAGCCGTGCGCGGCGCCACGCGTCCGCGTATTCATACCTTCCTGTCTACAAGTCCGCTGCACATGAAGTTCAAGCTCCAGAT
>JABJAG010000207.1 GCA_018666195.1 Alphaproteobacteria bacterium | reverse complement strand
GCTCCTCAAGCTTCACCTTAAGTCCCGGCGTTCGTAAACCGTCGGCAATAGCGACAGCTGGATCTAGCCCGAGCTCTTCTGCCGGCGCGTGGTTCAGCTGCAGAAGTTTTGGTGCTTCTGCCGGTGCCGCGTTGCATTCCACAAAACAGCCTTCGAGACTGCGTGAGAAGCTGTTGTCGAATGCGAACTTGGGAAGGGCGGGGCTCAGATTGTTCATGTTTTGGGGTTCCGGTGTCCTGACCTCAAGAAGATGGGTTTTTTGCCGAAAATGTCCATGTTAGCCGACACCCGTGCCGGATACGGGTAGCTAGTTTGGGAGCATGATGTGTTCGCGGCCAATCGAGAGAATGTCGGTGACGCCCAGCATGGCCATGGTGCGCATGATTTCGGGCTGCATCAATTTCTGATTGAGCCCGGCCAGCACTGTCTCTTTAACTATATCCCGGCGGATCGTCAGCATGTTGTGGCATGAACCCTTGTTGCGCGCCGTCGAGAAGCCTTAGTGTTGCTGGCCCGTCGATAAGGGAGAAGGTGTCGTGGATAAAGAAGAACTGAGAGAACATTTTATACTTCAAACGCGGTTGCGAGAGCTATGCGATGAGGCTGGAATTGAACGCCCTCTGTCGAAACGTGAAATGCAGATTGGGATCCTCGCCCTGGCTGCTGACCCTCCGGGCAAGCCCACATGGTTCGAGAATAGGGACTTTAGTCTGGCGATCTAGACGGGGTCGTTGAATCACAGGCTCGATCCGAAGAGCGTGTCGGGTGACGGGCTGGGCGCGGGCAATCCAACACTCAAATCAGACCGTAAAAAGCTGTATAAATCATCACCACATCCCCGGTCGAAACAGATGCGAATTTCTTTAACCTCATGCCTTATGTCGCTGTTTGTCATGTTTTCCCTGTTTTCGACCCCCGTTAAGGGCGCAGAGGGAGATCTGCGTGTCGCCCATGACTTCAATTTCACAGCGATTGAGGGCGATCCACTGCCTCTCGCGCAATTCGCGGGCAAGGCCGTGCTTGTGGTGAACACGGCATCCCAGTGCGGCTTCACGACGCAATATGCGGGACTCGCCGATTTGTGGGCGCGCTACAGGGATAAGGGCCTTGTGGTGCTGGCGGTACCTTCGAACGATTTTGGCGGGCAGGAACCGGGCACTGAGGAGGAGATAAAGAAATTCTGTGAGGTCACTTACGGGATCGATTTTCCGATGACCGAGAAGGTTCACGTGCGGGGTGGGGAAGCGCACCCGTTCTATAAGTGGGCGTCCACCCATTTCGGGCCGCTCTCGAAGCCGCGCTGGAACTTCCACAAATATCTGATCGCGCCCGACGGAGAATTGATCGACTGGTTCTCAACCACGACCTCACCAACGTCAGACAAGGTCGTGAGCGCCATCGAAGCGCAGCTTAACCGCACGAACATAAATCGTTAGGCGTTTGCCAGGCTTGGCGGCGTCTCCGGTCGTGTACCTTTAGATCCCCCGCAGAAACAGTCAGCCGCCTGCGTGACTCGAACACGTGCCCCCCTCAGACAGTAAAGCTCTGGGCCACGCCAGTTTTGTTCACTAAAGGTCGCAGCATGATTAGACTGCTCGCTGTTCTTCTGCTTCTACTGGCATCGCCCGCGCTTGCGGATTCCACCACGGGCATCCCGCGCATCGTGGATGGCGACAGCCTCGTGATTAACGGCGTCAAGGTTCGACTACACGGAATCGACGCTCCCGAGCGCAATCAGACCTGCGGGACCGAGCCGAACAGATGGGACTGCGGACGGCAATCGTCTCGGGCGCTCAGCAAGATGATCGACCGTGCGCCAGTCACCTGTCACGAACGCGACGTGGATCGATACGGCAGGATCGTCGCTGTCTGCTCGGTTGGTGGTGTGCTGCTGAATGCCCGAATGGTGGCCGAGGGATGGGCTGTCGCCTATCGGCAGTATTCGATGGACTACGTTGGCGAGGAAGATCAGGCCCGCGAGGGCGGTCGCGGGATATGGTCAGGTGAGTTTGTCAGGCCAGAGGATTGGCGTCGTGGGCAGCGCACTGCACGATCCCGTGCCGCCCCCAGCCAGTCCCCACGCAAGATGCCTGACAGGGGCTCTGTCAGACCAAATCGGCTCGACGTCGACGCGCACGATGGGGGTTTTTAAAACCGGGCAAAATCGAGGTACAAAGAACGTCGGTTTCTGGATCCCTGGTCACCGTTTTACCGAAGTTCGGTAAAGGTGGCTTCCTGCCCCCGCAACCAAGAATTCAATGACCTGGCAGAGATGCCCGGTCATTTTTTTTGGCGGTTGGCTGGCGAGCATTACCTATGTTTGGCAGTTTGCAGCAGGGCAAGAAGCGCTACACCGCCCGGATTTGTTCCTTCTGGGTCTTGGGGGCCGTTCTGATCAGAATTTCACCCGATCGCCACCCTTGAGATCGAGTATTTCGCGAGCCTCGTCGGGCGAGGCGACTTCAAGCGATAGATCCTCGCAAATACGTCGGATTTTTTCGACCTGCTGAGCGTTTGATTCGGCCAGCTTGCCTTTGCCAATGTAGAGCGAATCTTCGAGGCCGACACGCACAGATCCACCAAGCAGAGCTGAACCGGTCGTGAAGTTCATTTGGTGTCGCCCGGCGGCCAGCACCGAAAACACATAATCGTCACCGAACAGCTTGTCGGCAGTGTTCTTCATCGTATGGAGATGCTCGAGATCGGCACCGATGCCTCCCATAATCCCGAAAATGAATTGAAGGAAGATCGGCGGCTTCAATCGGCCTGTCGAGTAGAAGTAGTGCGTGTTGTAGAGATGACCAACGTCGTAGCACTCGTGCTCGAATTTAACGCCGCGCTTGTCGGCGAGTTCTGTGATCACCTGATCAATCATCTTGAAGGTATTGGGAAAGATGTTATCGACGGTGTTGGCCAGATACGGCTTTTCCCAATCATATTTGAACTCGTCGTAGCGATCTGCGAGTCCAAAAATACCGAAGTTGATCGACCCCATATTGAGGGACGTCACTTCGGGTTCCGCCCGCACTGCCGCCGCGATCCGTTCTTCGACCGACATTCCGATTCCGCCGCCTGTGGTCAGATTGAGCACCGCATCGGAAGCTTGTTTGATCCGCGGTAGAAACTCCATGAAAACATCGGGGTCTCCGGTTGGGCTTCCGTCTTCGGGGTTTCGTGCGTGCAGGTGAATGATCGCAGCACCCGCTTCGGCGGCACCAATAGATGCATCGGCGATCTCGTTGGGCGTAATGGGCAGATGCTCCGACATTGTCGGTGTGTGAATCGCACCGGTAATCGCGCATGAAATAATGACCTTCGTTTTTCTCGCCATCTGCTCTACCTCCAGTTTTGTTCATTTCGAGACTAGACCTCGCAACGTCGGCGAACTCTACGACACGATGAACCATACATCCCGCACCGATTTGCGAATGCGTGTTTTTTCGCCGCCGTGCTGGTGACGAAGCGGGATAGCGGACAACGCGGTATTGCAGGACTCGTTCAGATTGGGCTGACGCCAGTCCTCACTTGCCTTTTTTGGGAGGCTGTGGCCGGGTAAAGACGAGTTCATCGTCTGTCGAGGCACCTGAATCGAGGCTATAGCCGCCGGCATTGAAGTCTTTCAGGCCTTCAGCCCGATCAACTCGGTTTTCCATGATCCAGCGCGCCATGCTGCCGCGTGCATGCTTGGCGTAATACATCAGAGAGCGGGCTTCGCCATCCTTGATGTTCAGGAATTTCGCAGCGATCACTGGCTGCCCGAGGGTATTGGTGTCGACGGCTTTAAAGTATTCGTTAGAAGCGAGGTTCACCACGGTTGTATCTGCATGTTCGGCCAGATCTTTGTTGAGGTGATCGGCTATACGTGCACCCCAAAACTCATAGAGTGATTTCCCGCGGCCATTTGCCATTTTGGTCCCCATCTCAAGTCGATAGGGCTGGATGGCGTCCATGGGACGTAAAACACCGTAAAGGCCTGAAAGAATGCGCAAATGATCCTGCGCATAGGTGAGTGAGTCCCTGGACATGCTCTCTGCTTCCAGACCCCAATAGACGTCCCCGTCAAAGGCGAACCCGGCTGGTTTGGCCGTGTTGCTTCGATTGTCGAGATTGAAGGCCTTGAAACGCTCAAAATTCATGGCCGCGAGGTTGTCGCTGATATGCATCAGGCGCTTGAGGTCGTCGGCGCTCTGGGTTTTGGCGACGGCTGCAAGCTCGTTCATATCATCAAGTAGATGCGGCTGCGTGACCGGGACACCCGTATCGGTGGGGGTCATATCGAGCTTTTTGGCAGGGGAGAGTAGTGTCAGCATGATTTTCTGTTCCTCCTAACATCAACCTGGGCGATCCAGATTCGTATGCGTGGGTTATTGAACAGACCAAACTAAGGCCTTGCCTCAGGAATTCAAGCCACCTGACCGTGCGAACGAGTGGTCGCTCGGCTGGAGACCAGCTAAGCTGTTTCTCTTGAGCAACGGGGACCCGCCGCTATGACCGCTTCCGACAGCCTGCGATTCGGCATTTTTCTGGGACCCTTCCATCCGCCGTCGGAGAATCCGACACTGGCGCTCGAGCGTGACCTCGAGCTCGTCTCTCATATCGACGCCCTGGGCTATGATGAGGCGTGGTTTGGCGAGCATCATTCCGGTGGTTTCGAGATCAGTGCGTCTCCTGAGGTGTTCATCGCATTCGCGGCGAATCGTTCACAGCGTATCCGTCTGGGTACGGGGGTTTCGTCGCTCAGCTATCACCACCCGTTTATTCTGGCTGACCGCATGCTGCAGCTTGATCATCTAACCCGTGGTCGCACCATGTTCGGTGTGGGGCCTGGCGCGCTGCCTTCCGATGCCTTTGCCATGGGCCTGCACCCGGAAGGGCAGCGTCAACGGATGCAACAGGCACTCGATGCATTGGTGCCCCTGTTGCGCGGTGAAACGGTCAATATGGAGACCGACTGGTTCACCCTGAAGGACGCGAAACTGCAATTGCAGCCTTATACGCGGCCGATGATGGAAATGGCGGTCGCCTCGGTACGCTCGCCTGCCGGCGCGCAGGCGGCCGGGCGGCATGGCATCGGCATGCTATCGATCGGCGGAACCTCGGACGAATCGGTCAGTGCGCAGGTCGAGAACTGGCGTCGCTGCGAGGAGGCCGCCGGCGAACATGACAAGGTGGTCGATCGGCGCAACTGGCGCATTGTGACGTTCATGCACGTTGCGGAAACGGCCGCGCAGGCGCGCGCAAATGTCATGTTCGGCCTGCCGGCCTTCGCTGACTATTTTGCCAAGGTGCCGCCGTCCGTGATCGTTCCACCGGGTACAAGAGACCCTCTGGATTATGTCACGAGCAACCGTGTGGCCGTAGTCGGAACGCCCGATGATGCAATTGCCCATATCGAGCGGCTGCTGGAAGGGACGAAGGGATTTGGTGTGGTGCTTGAGTTTGCCAACAACTGGGCGAACTGGGAGGCGACGAGACGCCACTACGAGATGATGGCACGCTACGTCATTCCACATTTTCAAGGCGCGCTCGCAGTCCGGCATGAGCATTTCGATACCATTGCGGCCAATCGCGAGATTTACGTGCCTGCTGCCAATGCTGCTGTTTCCGACGAAACCGAGCGCTACGAAGAACGCCGCAGCGGGATAGCGCAAACGACGGCCGATGGTGATGCGACAGCGTGGATCCCGCCGACATCGGGTGACAAGGACACTGCGGCGGATTGAGGGATAACTGGAGACCCGGTCGAAGCGGAGCCACTTCGCATTAGTGCGCGCCCATTGCCTGTGCGAGTAACTCAAACGAGCGCACCCGTGCCTTGTGGTCCCAGATCGCTGCTGCAACCATCAGTTCATCGGCACCGGTCGCTTCAATAAGCGGGTCCAGCTGCGCCTTGATGGTCTCGGGCGATCCATAGAACGAACAGGCCAGCATGGCGGAGGCCTGACTCTTCTCCAGAGGTGACCAGAAGCTCTCGATATCATCGATGGGCGGAGGCAGCAGGCCGCGTGCGCCGCGCACCATACGGGCAAATTGTTGCTGCGGCGTGGTGAACAGATGCCGCGCCTCATCTTCTGTCTCTGCGACAATGACATTGCAGCCGACCATCACATAAGGCTCGGCAAGTTGCGCGGAAGGTTCGAACTTCTCCCGGTAGATCGAGACCGCCTGCATCAACGCCTGCGGCGCGAAGTGCGAGGCAAAGGCATAGGGCAGGCCCAGCATGGCTGCGAGCTGGGCACCAAAGAGGCTCGACCCGAGAATCCACAAGGGCACATTGGTGTTTTCGCCGGGGATCGCGTGAATGGCCTGATTTTCCTGCGGCGGGCCTAGCAGGGCCTGGAGTTCGAGCACATCCTGGGGGAAATGTTCGGAGGAGTCCGGGCCACGGCGCAACGCACGCAGCGTGTGCTGATCGGTTCCCGGTGCCCGGCCCATGCCCAGGTCTATGCGCCCGGGAAACAGGGTCGCCAGAGTGCCAAACTGCTCGGCGATCACCATCGGCGAATGGTTCGGCAACATGATGCCGCCCGCACCGACGCGGATGGATTTTGTACCCCCGGCAACATGGCCGATGCACACGGCTGTCGCAGCGCTGGCAATGCCCGCAAGATTGTGGTGTTCGGCCAGCCAAAACCGTCTGAAACCGGCAGTTTCGACATGCTGGGCCAAATCGAGGGCATTGGCGAGCGCGTCGGACGGGGTGAAGCCTTCGCCGATATAGGCCAGATCGAGAACAGAGAGGTCTACCATGAGGCCATTCTAGCGCAGCTTTGCTGTGCGGCGATACGCGGCGGGCGATCCCGTCCATGGCGCTTGATTGATATTTTCAGAACGCCGCGAACCAGTGTTATGAAGTGCCCGTGATTGCAGGAAAAATCCATGATCAAGAAAATACAGTTCGACCAGTTCGGCCCCGCATCTGAGGTCTTGCAATGTGTTGATGCGCCATCTCCTCCGTCGCCAGGTGCTGGTGAAGTCGAGATCGAGATGATCTACATGCCACTCAACCCTTCTGACCTGATGATGACGGGGGGAATTTATGGCGGGCCACCGCCAGCTCTGCCCTGTGACATGGGGCGGGAAGGCGTGGGCCGTATTGCGGGATTGGGGCCGGAGGTTTCCGGATTCAGTGTGGGTGATCTGGTCATGCCGTTTACCGCGCCCACATGGCAGAGCCGGATCGTCCGGCCGGTTGATGCGCTGATCGCGCTGCCATCCGGTATAGAATTGCAACAAGCAGCCATGTTGCGCTCAGGGCCGGCAACCGCTGCTTTGATGCTACGGGACTATGTAACCTTGCAGGAAGGCGACTGGGTTATCCAAAACGTCGCCAACTCCGCTGTGGGGACCTGTTTTGCCCAACTGGCCGGAAATCGAGGCATTCGTACACTCAACATTGTGCGCCGGATGGGGTCCGGGGCGCATCTCAACGACATCCCGGGTGCAGTGGTAATCGAGCATCTTGGTGGTCCCTCTGACGAACTGAAACAGAAGGTCGCCGAGGCCACTGCTGGTGAACCGGTGAAGCTTGGCCTGGATGCCATTGCCGGTCCCTCAACCGATGCTTTGGCGCAGTGTCTGGCGAATGGGGCGACGCTTGTGAATTATGGGGTGCTGAGCAAGGAGCCCTGCCAGATATATGGCGGGCACCTGCATTTCCGAAATATCACGATGCGCGGGTTCTGGATGTCCCAATGGCTGCAACTTTCCGCTCCTGAGGAAATTCAGGCGCTCTATGGGGAACTCGCAGAGCTGATGGATGCAGGGGTCCTGAAGATGGCGATCGCCGGTGTCTACAGCTTCGATCAGATCAAGGACGCTGCAGCACATTCTGCCGGTGAATCCCGGGACGGAAAGATTTTGATCGGCCCGCAACCGGACGATTGAACGCGGTCACAACAGTGATGACGATGCTGCGTGGTCCCGCAGCTTGCTTTGATCTAGATTACGACCCAGATATCAACGAACAGTCTTGAACCACACAACTTATCCGCAGGCGCGTGTGTTTGCGGTTCCGCGCAAAAAGGAAGCAGTCCCATGGCCGATACATCGACTTACACCCCGCCGAAAGTCTGGAAATGGGATGCCGAAAACGGTGGTAAATGGTCCAGCACCAACCGGCCGATTGCTGGTGCCATGGAAGAGAAGGAACTGCCGGTCGGAAAGCATCCGCACCAGCTTTATTCGCTGGCGACACCGAACGGCGTAAAGGTCACGGTGATGTTCGAGGAGTTGCTCGCTCTCGGCAAGACCGAAGCTGAATATGATGCCTGGCTGATCAAGATCGGGGATGGCGACCAGTTCGGCAGCGGGTTTGTGGACATCAACCCGAACTCCAAGATTCCCGCCATGATGGATCACAGTACAGCGACACCGACACGGGTATTTGAGTCTGCCTCGATCCTGTTTTATCTGGCAGAAAAATTTGACGCCTTCATTCCGCATGAGCCTTCGGCGCGCGCCGAATGCATGAACTGGCTGTTCTGGCAGATGGGCAGCGCACCGTATCTGGGCGGCGGCTTTGGCCATTTCTATCACTATGCGCCATTCCCCATGGAATACCCGATCGACCGGTTTGCCATGGAAGTGAAGCGGCAGCTCGACGTGCTTGATCGCAACCTGGCCGACCGCAAGTATCTGAGCGGTGACGAGTACAACATCGCGGATATCGCGACTTACCCCTGGTACGGCAATCTGGTGCTGAACAATCAGTACGAAGCCGCCGAATTCCTGGATGTGGCGTCCTACAAGAACGTGGTGCGCTGGGCCGAGGAGATTCAGGCCCGTCCGGCCGTGCAGCGTGGCCGACGTGTGAACAAGATGTCCGGCCCCGAGGAACTGCAGGTCCAGAACCGCCATAGCGCCAGCGACATCAGCTGATTGGCTCGCCAATTCTGCGAGGCGGGACATTTCGATGACAGAACTCATTTTGCACGGCAGTCCGCGGAGCAACTATGTCCGCACCTGTCAGATTGTCATGGCAGAGAAAGGGGTCACGTATACGTTTGACGCGATCATGCCTCAGACGCCCGAACAGCTGGCACGTCACCCATGGGGAAAAGTTCCGGCGCTGACCCATGGGGACCTCGAACTGTTCGAAACTCTGGCGATCACGCGATACATCGATGATGCATTTGACGGGCCGGCTTTGCAGCCTTCGACCTGCGAGGGCAGGGCGCATCTGGATCAGTGGCTGTCCGTGTACAACGCCTATTTGAACCCGACACTGGCGTCCGACATTGCTATTGAGCGCCTGCTGCGCAGGCCTTCGAATGAAGAGAGGATCGCAGCGGCGATTCCGGCAGCGATGAAATGCCTCGATGTGCTGGAGGACGGGTTGTCCGGGTCAGCATTTCTCGTGGGTGACCAGGCGACGCTCGTGGATTTCTTTCTGGTCCCGACACTCGATTATCTCTCGCAGACGCCCGAGAGTGACGTGTTGCTGTCCGATACACCGCACATCGATGCCTGGCTTGCTCGGATGATGGCCAAGAACAGCGTTCAGGCCGTGCTTGGCGCATAACCGGAGGGGATTGCAGTGTCAGCAAAGGGGGGGTGACCCGCTTGCAAAATCGGCCCGCAATGCCAATTTATGTACGAACTGAAATTGGAAATACGGGAGAATTCGGATGAGCGAGACGATGGAACGAGCCGTTCTGGCTGGCGGGTGTTTCTGGGGTATGGAAGATCTGATCCGAAAGCTCCCCGGTGTGGCCTCCACGCGGGTCGGTTATACGGGCGGGGATATCCCCAACGCGACCTATCCCAATCACGGCACCCATGCTGAGGGAATTGAGATCATCTTCGATCCGGCCCAGATCAGCTTCCGCACATTGCTCGAGTTCTTTTTCCAGATTCATGACCCCTCGACGCTCAATCGTCAGGGCAATGATCGGGGCATGTCCTACCGTTCGGGTATTTATTATGTGAACGAAGCACAGAAGGCCGAGGCCGAACGTACCATTGCCGACGTGGATGCCTGCGGTCTGTGGCCGGGGAAGGTTGTGACTGAAGTCGCGCCGGTTGGTGATTTCTGGGAAGCCGAACCCGAACATCAGGATTATCTGGAGCGGTTTCCGGCCGGCTATACCTGTCATTTCATCCGGCCTGACTGGAAACTGCCGCGGCGTGAAGACGCTGCCTGAGAAAATAGGTCTTGGCGGCGGCTGTCACTGGTGTACCGAAGCTGTTTTTCAGGCTTTGCGTGGCGTTGGTGACGTCGCGCAGGGGTTTATTCGAGCATCTGCGCCGGATGATAGCTGGTCAGAAGCAGTGATTGTGACATTCGATCAATCCGAAATCGATGTGAAGACACTGATAGACATTCATTTGCGTACCCATGCGAGCACTTCACCTCACAAATTTAGGGGGAAGTACCGCAGCGCGATCTATGTGTTCGATGACAAGCAACGCAACCGGGCGGAACAGGACCTGCAAGACCTTCAGGCCGATTTCGAAAAACCACTCGTCACCCAGGTCCTGACCCACAAAGGCTTCAAGCCTTCGGATGTGCGGTTTCAGAATTACTATGCAACCGATCCAGAACGGCCGTTTTGCCAGACCTATATCGATCCAAAACTGCAATTGCTACGTACACAGTTTGCAGATCATGCCGCCATCCAGGGGAATGATTTCCCACGGATATTATTGCGGGACTAGCACTTTCGACGGATACCGAAATGCTGGTTGTTCTGCGATCATAAGTGCAGTCGATGCCCCGTCTTCGCGACCTTCGCGGCGCGGGGCAATGTCTGATCTCATCAAAAGGCAGGGAAGCACCGTTGATATGGTGCCCCTCACGGAGGAATAACAAGGATGAAGAAATTTACAGCATTGGCTGCTGGCGCCGTTCTGGCGCTCACTGCCAACGTCGCACACGCGCAGTCGAAGGACTATGTGCTCAACACCGCCTCAACTGGTGGCACCTATCACCCGGTTGGCACCGCGATTTCGACCCTGTCGAAGGTCAAGTTGCTGCCGAAGCAGAAATTCAGCCTAACTGCCGTCAACTCGGCCGGTTCGGGCGCAAATGTGCAGGCGCTGGGCGCCGGTACCGCTGACTTTGCTATTCTGCAGGGCCTGTTCGGTTCTTACGCCGCCACAGGCACGGGTCCGGTGACGGCACCGCAGAAGAACATTCGTTCGGTGACGATGCTCTGGCAGAACGTTGAACAGTTTGTGCTCTCCAACGACAAGGTCAAGACCGGCACGGTCGAAGACCTGATGGCCCTCAAAGGCATGTCGATGGGCATGGGCAAGCAGAATTCGGGCACGATCGGTTCGAACCGCGTCCTGCTCAAGGGCCTTGGTCTCGACATGGAAAAGGACTTCAAGCTGGTACATGCCGGTTATGGACCGACTGCTGACGCACTGGCCAATGGCCAGGCCGTTGGTGCTGGTATTCCGTCCGGCCCACCGACAGGTGCCGTGACCAAGCTGATGGCCTCCAACGCTGGTAAGTTCACGATCCTCAATGTGACTGCGGATCAGGGCAAAGCCATGGATGGCGGTCGTAACCTCTGGGTTCCCTACACAATTGCTGCAGGCACCTATCCCGGTCAGGACAAAGACGTTCAGACCATTGCCCAGCCGAACTTCCTGGCTGTGAATGCGAATGTGGATGAGGAGCATGTCTATCAGCTGACCAAGACCATGTATGAAAACCTGGGCTTCCTCTCGGCGATCCATCCGGCCACGAAGGTCATGGCCGTTGAACAGGCGATGGCCGGTCTGCCGGTGCCGCTGCACCCGGGCGCACTGCGTTACTACAAGGAAGTCGGCTTGAAAGTGCCGGCGCACCTGATGGCCCAGTAGGCTTCGACGCGTAAACAAGATCAGGAGCGGAAGAGAAATTCTTCCGCTCCTTTTTTGTGGGGGTGAGAACATGGCTGGTGAAAACCAGATATCTGCAGACGTGGTCGACGAGATTTCGGTTCGTGGCCAGTTGCTGTCCCTTGAACATGTCGGGCGTAGCCCCCTCAGATGGCTGGTGGTTGTTTTCGGCGCCAGCTTTGCCGTGTGGCATGTGCTCACCAATATTTGGCTGGTTGAACCCGGTCTCTGGCAAAACGCGATCCATTTTGGTGGTTTCGCTTTTCTCGCAGCGATAACTTTCGGCCCGTTTGGTCGGCTCGGTTTTTCGCGACGGATGTTCGTTCTTGATTTTGTTTACGGGATTCTTGTCGCAGCAGCGGCAATTTGGGTCGCGTCGGCTGAGGGCGGCATTTACGAGCGATCTTTGGCTGTGACTGGCCAGTCGTGGCAGTTCTCGGTTGTGGATTGGGCCGCGGG
>JABJAG010000206.1 GCA_018666195.1 Alphaproteobacteria bacterium | reverse complement strand
GCGCCTTCTATGAGCTAGCTACTTGCGACCGCCGAACAGACCGCCGAGCAATCCGCCCGATTTTCCGTCATTCGCGCCCGGACCGACCACAGTCGGACCACCCTTACCTGCAGGCGCGCTGCCCGCAGCTGTTGGTTCTGTCAGGACATCAGTAATCGTGCCGCGCAGGATATCGACGCGCACGCCATCCGCGATCTCGACAGTGACTTCGTCTGTCTCTTCTTTGACCTTGGTGATCGTGCCCAAAATGCCGCCACCGGTCAGAACCCGGTCACCGCGTTTGACCATACTCAACATTGCACGGTGCTTTTTCATCTTCGTTTGCTGCGGACGGATCAGCAGAAAATAGAAGACCACAAAAATAAGGATAATCGGGAGGAAGCTTCCTAATCCGCTTCCACCACCGAGACCCTGCGCATAGGCTGGCGTAATGAACATGTCCCCTCCAGGGTGCTTTGGCTCGAAGTCGGCGGATGATAGCGGCGCGCCACCGAATTGCAATGTAGGCATGATGTGAAAATGCGTTTGAATTGCGGCATATCGCCCGATAGTGTCCGCCAGCTTTCAACTTATCACTGGATTTTGACAGATGAACGAGCCGGATCTCGTCCCTCTCCTGACACGAATTGCCGAAGCGCTTGAGCGTATCGCCCCGAAAACTGCCACCAAAAGCGACCTGTCGGCGGCTTCTGCTTTCGTCTGGCATGCCCGAGGCAGCGACAATGGATATCTCGAGCCTGTACCTGCGGTGAACCGGGTCCCGCTGACCCTGCTGCAGGGCATCGACCGTCAGGCGGATATCCTGATCGAGAACACCCGGCGGTTTGCAATGGGACTCCCGGCCAACAACGCATTGCTCTGGGGCGCACGCGGCACCGGCAAGTCCAGCCTGGTAAAAGCTGCGCATGCCGAAATCAATGCCGAAGTCCCGGACGGATTGTTGCTGGTTGAAATTCATCGGGAAGACATCATCACGCTTCCAGCATTACTCAGTATCCTGCGCGAGAGCGGTCGTCAGGCCATCCTGTTCTGTGATGATCTGAGTTTTGACACTTCGGACACGAGCTACAAGTCACTCAAAGCTGTGCTCGAAGGTGGCATCGAGGGTCGCCCCGAAAACGTGGTGTTCTATGCCACATCCAACCGACGCCACCTTCTGCCCCGTGACATGATCGAGAATGAACGCTCAACTGCGATCAATCCGTCCGAGGCCGTGGAAGAAAAAGTTTCTCTATCTGATCGTTTCGGACTCTGGTTGGGTTTCCACAACACCGACCAGGACACGTTTTTCGCCATGATTGAGGCGTACTGCACGCATTTCGGGCTGGATATCGAAACCAGCAAACTACGTGCCGAGGCCAAGGAATGGTCGGTCACACGTGGTTCTCGTTCAGGGCGCGTCGCCTGGCAGTTTGTGCAGGAAGTTGCCGGTCGAATGGGAAAGACCATCGACCTTCGGGACTAATCGTTAGCCCGGCAGATATTTACTGGGGTTCACCGCGCGCGTGCCCTGACGGACCTCAAAATGTAGCTGCGGCGTTTCAACACCACCCGTTTTTCCGACTTTGCCAATCACCTGTCCCCGCGTAACGGTATCGCCTCGTGAAACGAGCAGTGTGTCGGTGTGGGCATAAGCAGTGATCAATCCACCTTCGTGTTTGATTAACAGCAAGTTCCCGAAACCACGAATTTCTTTCCCTGAATACGCAACCACGCCATTATCTGCGGCCCGCACAGCCGCACCGCGTGGTGCGGCAATGTTGATACCATCATTGTGAAGCCCGCTTTTCTTCGCCCCATACGACGACAATACCCGACCTTCAACTGGCCAGATGAATCCGCTCGACGCACGCGGAGGCGGTTTGGCGACCGTAACCACGGGGCGGGGTGGAGCGGGTTTTGGTGCCGGTCGCGCTGCGGACGGCGATGTTGGTCCCGATGCTGATGAAGAGTTTGCCCGTGACGTTGCCGGCGGAAGTGACGCGGTCTGGACCGGCGCATTGGCCGAAGCCCGAACCGGCGCGGCATTGGCCGGCAAACTCAGGCGCTGGCCAACATGAATCGTATAAGGCGGACGCATGTTGTTGGCGCGCACGAGCGTCGCCATATCGACCCCGTATTTACGTGAAATCGCGTAGACCGAATCGCCCCTCTGAACAACGTAGCCCTGACTTTGGGGCAGGCGCAGGTGTTCACCGGGGATGAGCCGATATGGTGGACGCAGCGAGTTCCAGTCAATCAACGCACGAGTAGATATCCCGTAGCGCTGGGCAATTCCGTAAACCGTCTCACCCCGTTGAATCTCATGACCGCCGGATTGAGGTTTTGTTCTGGATTGAGAATCATAACTTCGGTCAATAATCGGCGCACGTCCGCCCGGCTCTGCGCATGCTGCAAGCAGAATTGCCGCGAGCGCCAGCCAGAGAGGCGCGCGGAATTTCACATTGTCCCCGGCAGTTATCATCATCACTCAGGTGCCAGTTTCACTCGCAACACCCGGCAACAAAGGCACAAATCTGACATCCATGATCACCTCGCTGTCGTATCCGTCTTCTGTGCGGCGATAACGCACCAGTTGCTGCAAGCGACTTTGTCCGCCAACCGGCATTACCATGACACCACCGACCTTCAACTGGTCCAGCAAGGACTGCGGCGGTTCCGTGCCAGCAGCCGTTACGCTGATCCGGTCAAATGGTGCCTGTTCCGGCCATCCTTTCATGCCGTCACCTGCCATGGCTGTGACATTGTTCAACTCCAGTGCATCAAACCGGCCTTGCGCCTCGGCAAGCAGCGGTTTGTGACGTTCGATCGTGTACACCCGGCGACACAAATGGGACAAAATTGCGGCGTGGTAACCTGACCCCGTCCCGACCTCGAATAATTTTAGCCGATCATCCAGCTCCAAAGCCTGGATCATTGTGGCCACGACCAGCGGCTGACTCAGGGTTTGTCCGTATCCGATCGGCAATGCCGTATCTTCATAGGCGCGATCGATAAATGTTTCCGGGACGAACATTTCCCGGGGCACGCTTTCAATCGCCGACAGAACGCTGGTGTTGGTTATCCCGGCACTGCGCAGCGAGAGCACCAGCCGG
>JABJAG010000027.1 GCA_018666195.1 Alphaproteobacteria bacterium | reverse complement strand
GCGCTATGGGAACACAAACACAGCCATATGAAAAGCGCACACCCTGTCCGCCTTTTCGTTCTACGCAACTGTGATCCGAAATCAGGCCGGCTATCGGGTGAATCTGCTACCTTCTTCAGCCAATCTCGCCAGCAAGGGTGATGGAGCCCAGAGTTTGCCGTGTTCGGCGTGAAATTCCTTTACACGCCCGTAAATCCTGTCGAGCCCGATCTCATCCGCGGTGAACATGATGCCCCCACGCCAACGCGGATATCCGAAGCCATAAAGCCACATCACATCAATGTCTGATGCCCGCGCAGCAATTCCTTCGTCCAGTATTTTTGCACCTTCGTTGATCGCGGCGTAAAGGCAGCGTTCACGAATTTCCTCGTCAGAAATCTCACGGCGAACGGTGCCGTGTTCTCGGGCAACCTCCATCGCAATCGCCTCGGTTTCGGGATCGGGCATCGGGCGGCTCCCGCCATCTTCATAGCTGTACCAACCCTTGCCGGCCTTGATACCGAACCGCCCGCGCTCACACATCCGGTCAGCCAGATGCATATAGCGCTCCTCGGGATCATGCTCATCAGCCAGAGATTGACGCATCCGCCAGCTCACATCGAGGCCCGAGAGATCGCTGACTGCCAGCGGCCCCATGGGCATGCCCAGTCCGGTGAGCACCGCATCCACCTGTGCTGGCGAAGCGCCCTCTTCGACCAGAAAGGTCGCCTCGCGCACCAATGGCAGCCGGGATCGATTGGCGATAAAGCCGTGGCAAACCCGAGCCAGAACGCCGATCTTGCTGGTCTTTTTTGCCAGCGTCATACCGGTAGCGATAGCATCAGGTGCAGATTTTTCTGGCCGCACAACTTCGAGAAGTCGCATGGCGTTGGCCGGCACAAAATAGTGCAGGCCGATCACATCTTCCGGGCGTGACGTTGCTGCCGCGATGGCATCGATATCCATGTAAGAAGTGTTGGTGGCGAGAATGGCACCGGGTTTGGCAATGGCATCCAGTTCACCAAAAATCTGCTTCTTGACGTCGAGATCCTCGAACGCCGCCTCGATCACCAGATCAGCCGCGCCCAGAGCAGCAAAACCCACCGCACCGGTGATGCGTACAAGACGCTTGTCTTTCTCTGCTTCGTCAATACGGCCGCGCTTAATCATGCCGTCATAGGTTTTGGCGATTTCCACCATCCCGTTGTCGACAGCCTCCTGACTGGTTTCAACCACGGTTACCGGAAAGCCAGAATCCGCAAGACTGATAACAATTCCCCGCCCCATGGTGCCCGCCCCGATGACTCCGGTACTGGCAATCTCTCGCGGGACGACATCCTTGCCGATATCGGGAATTTTCGATACCTCGCGCTCAGCAAAGAACGCATAGCGAAGTGCCTGTGACTGCCCACTATTCTTACAGGTCTCAAAACGCTTTCGATCTGCCGCAACCGCATCGGGATAGGGCATAGTCAGGCCATCGATCACACTATCGATCGCCTGGTGCGGTGAATCCTGACCGCGCATGCGGCGGTTGGCGAGGTCACGATATTTCGCGATGGTCTCGGCATGGTCTTCGGGAGACCCGACGCCATTGCGCGGCTCGCTGGAAATCGCGCGCGGGGCTCCGTCCGCCACGATCTTCTCAGCAAAGGCAACAGCACCAGCGCGCAGATCGCCCTCTATGATCGCGTCGACGATTCCGTAGTCTTTCGCTATTGCAGCACCAATCGGTTTGCCCAAGACAATCAACTCAAGCGCATGGTCCAGTCCGGCCACACGCGGCAAACGCTGGGTCCCGGCCGCACCGGGAAAAATACCGAGATTGACCTCTGGTGTCCCCATCCGCGCACCGGGCGCCGCCACCCGGAAATGACAGCCCAAAGTCAGCTCCAGGCCACCTCCCAGTGCAGTGCCGTGGATCGCAGCGACCACCGGCTTCTTAACCGTGTCGAGATGATCCACAACCGCAATCAGATGCGGTTCACGGGTGGGTTGATCAAATTCACGAATGTCAGCACCTGCTGGGAAGGTCCGACCTGCCCCCAGAATGACAATCGCATCTGCACTGTTATCCGCACCGGCGCGGTCAATCTGTGTAACGAGCCCTTCGCGTACAGCAATGCCCAATGCGTTTACTGGCGGATTGTCGATTGTCAGGACAGCGACCCGACCCTCCAACTCATACCCGACAACATCACTCATACTGGCCCCCTGATTCCCGTGACAGATTGTGATAAATCTGCCCAAATAGATTGTAGGAACGCATGATGCGCAGCCCCGCCTCCCCGGTCAAACAGGGCGGTGAACGGGTGATCAAACGGAGCGAAGACTTTGGCAAAATACCCACACCCTGACGCCTTTCTCGATCTCGTCGGTGATGAAATCGTGGTCAGCGACTGGCACACCATCACTCAGGCACAGATCAACAAGTTTGCCGATGCCACCGGTGATCACCAATGGCTGCATGTGAATCCGGAACGTGCGGCCAAGGAGATGCCCAGCGGCAAGACCATCGCCCATGGTTTTCTGATTCTGTCCCTGATTCCCGACCTCGCCGCATCGTTGTTCGATGTCGACAATTTGAACAACACAATCAATTATGGGCTCAACAAGCTACGCTTCACGGCGATGGTGCCTGTCGATTCCCGTGTCCGCCTGCGCCAGACTTTGAAATCCGCCGAGAAACGCGCCGATGGCAGCGTCCATCTGGTATTCGACAGCACCATGGATCTCGAAGGCAGCGAACGCCCAGCAATGGTCGCCGAGAGCATCCGCCGCCTCTACCCCACCCCCGGCAGCTGATATGAGCCCCTCTGATCGCACCTACTCACGCACCGATCAGGTGGTCCCGGTTCTCGAACAGCACCGGTTCGACATCGACCCACTGGTGGCGTGGATGGATGCGAATGTCGAGGGGTTTGCGGGTCCCCTCGAGATCGCGCAATTTCAGGGCGGGATGTCGAATCCGACCTTTCTGCTCACGGACGCAAACAGCACGCGTTACGTATTGCGAAAGAAGCCACCAGGTGAACTGCTGCCCTCCGCCCATGCCGTAGACCGCGAACACAAAATTACCAGCGCGCTCGGAGAGACGCCAGTTCCCGTCGTGCGTACGCTGTCGCTTTGCGAAGACACGTCGATCGTGGGGACTGAGTTCTTCCTGATGGACCATGCAGATGGCCGGGTGTTTCACGATCCGTCCCTGCCCGAGTCCACACCCGAGGAACGCGGCGCTGTTTACGATTCCATGATCGCGACCCTCGCCGCCTTGCATCAGGTCGATTTCAAGACCGTTGGTTTGGATGACTACGGGCGGGTCGGCGGCTATATGGGACGTCAGGTGGCACGCTGGTCAAAACAATACGAAGCCAGCAAGACCGACGACCTGGTCGAGATGGACAAGCTTATGGTTTGGCTGCCCGAGAACATGCCCGACGACAGCGAGACCACCATCGTCCATGGGGATTTTCGGCTGGAAAACCTGATCGTTGCACATGACGCGCCTGATGTGATCGCGGTGCTCGACTGGGAACTGTCCACGCTCGGCCATCCGCTTTCCGACCTTGCCTATAACTGCCTGCCCTATCACTGGCCCGAGGAATCCTTTGGCGATATGCGCGGGCTGGATGCATCCACGCCCGGAATTCCTTCGGAAGAAGACTATGTGGCCGCGTACTGCCGGCACACGGGCCGGGATGAAATCGAGAATTGGACCTTCTATCTGGTCCTTTCACTGTTCCGTCTCGCCGCCATTATTCAGGGTGTTTACTATCGTGGATTGCAAGGCAATGCCTCATCGCCTGAAGCACTGTTACGTCGTGACTTGACCCGACAATTGTCTCTCCGCGCTTGGGAGCTGGTCACGGCTCGCAAGCAATAGATTTTTCGCACAACCAGACGGACCAAACATGCCTGACGAATTCGACTACATCATCATCGGCGGCGGTTCTGCCGGTTCGGTTCTTGCCAATCGGTTGTCAGCGGGAGACGCAACGGTCTGCCTGTTGGAAGCCGGAGGACGTGACACCCATCCAATGATTCACATTCCGGCCGGTTTCATGAACACTCTCACCAACCCTGCTGTAAATTGGCTTTACAGCAGCGAACCAAGCCAGGGCACGGCAGGGCGCAGCATTCATGCGCCGCGAGGCAAAACCCTCGGTGGCTCCAGTTCCATCAATGGCCATGTCTATAACCGCGGTCAGCGACTGGATTTCGACAGCTGGGCGCAAATGGGCAATCGCGGCTGGGGCTATGCGGATATATTGCCGTATTTTCGGCGCAGCGAACGGCGGATTGGCGAGGGGGATGACCTTTTTCGTGGGCGAGACGGTGAACTTCCCGTCACCGATATCGACGCCCCGCACCCGGTCTGCGAAGCGTTCATCGAAAGCTGTGTCAAATTGGGTATTCCGCGAAACCCCGACTACAACGGCACAACCCATGAAGGCGTTGGCTATTTCCAGCGCAACATCCACAAGGGCCGACGCATGAGCGCCGCGGTATCCTTTCTGAACCCGGTGAAGAACCGACGAAACCTCGACATACGTACCCGTGCGCATGTTGAACGCATTCTTTTCGAAGGGCGGAGAGCGACCGGCGTCTGTTACCAACGCGGCGGAAGAAAGGTAGAGCTTCATGCGCGCCGTGAGATCATTCTCTCTGGCGGCACTGTCGCGTCACCGCAGCTCTTGCAGGTCTCAGGCATAGGCCCCGGCAAGCTTCTCCGGGATCTGGGTATACAGGTACGCCATGAATTGCCCTCGGTCGGTGAAAATCTTGTTGATCACTATCTGGCCCGCAATGCATCACGGGTGAAGAATGCTTCCACACTCAATGAACGGGCGCGCGGCTTCGCGCTGGCATCGGAGATCGCCAATTTTGCAATGCGCCGGAAAGGCATTCTTACCCTTTCCCCCTCGTTGGCCTATGCGTTCTGGAAATCAGACCCATCTCTTGATCACGGCGATCTGAATTTCATTTTCACGCCGGCCAGCTACATGCAAGGTGTGCCGTCGCAACTCGAAGAATATCCCGGTATGACGATCGCGAGCTGGCCGATGCGGCCTCAGAGCCGGGGCTATGTGCGCGCCAAGTCATCGGATACACGTGACAAGCCGGCCATCCAGCCGAACTACCTCGATCATGAATACGACCGCCAGCTGACAATCGCCGGGCTGCGTCTGGGGCGACAAATGATCCAATCCCCAGAGATGTCCCACCTCTTCGATCACGAGATCACCCCGGGAGCCGAGGTGCAGAGTGATGACGAGCTGCTCGACTTTGCGCGCGCCTACGGCACAACTGTGTTTCACCTGATGGGCACCTGCCGCATGGGTCCGGAGAACGACACCAATGCCGTTGTCGACGACAATTTGCGCGTGCGCGGCATTGAGGGCCTGCGTGTGGTGGATGCCTCGGTCATTCCGGCCGCACATTCCACAAACACCAATGTGGCCACAATCATGATCGCCGAAAAAGCTTCGGATATGATCCTTGGCAAGCAGCCGCCAGCAGCTGCAACTCTGCCCCAAGCAACCGAGTACGAACCCGCGAGGACTGTGTCATGAAAATCACCGAAATCGTGACTTCCACAATGATCGTGCCAAACGGGCCGCCGGTGAACGCCTATTACGGCGCGAACACCTATGTTGTGGCCCGCATCTGCACGGATGAAGGTCTTGAAGGGCTTGGCTACACGATGCTCGTCGGCGGCATGGGGGCTGGTTCGGTGCGTGCCTATCTGGAGGAGAGCATCGTACCGTTGGTCCTTGGTCAGGACCCGCTCCAGATCGGTGCCATCTGGCGCGATATGTATGAAAACGACCGAGGTCTGCGAAAAAAGGGTATCCCGGTTTACGCTATGAGCGCCATCGACATTGGCCTTTGGGATCTGCTGGGGAAATCTGTTGATCGCCCGATCTGGCACCTGCTCGGCGCACATAATCAATCCATACCTGTTTATGGCAGCGGTGGATTTCTTCCCTATACGGTCGACCAGATCGTCGAAGAAGCCGAAGGCTTCCGGGTTCAGGGCTGTCGCCACTACAAGTTCAAGCTGGGCCGTGAAGACGTGATGGAAAATGTCGACCGCGTCAAACAGGTCCGCGCGGCCCTTGGCGACGATATGGAAATCCTTGTCGATGCCAATCAGCGCTGGGACGTGGCGACCAATATTCGCGTTGGGCGAGCCCTCGAGGAGTGCAATCTGTTCTGGTACGAGGAACCAGTTCTTGCAGACAATATCGATCAATGTGCTGAAGTGGCGGCCGCGATTTCTATCCCCGTCGCGACGGGCGAGAACGAATACACGCGGTATGGATTCCGGGACCTGATCGATGCCGGTGCAGCCCAATATCTAAACCCGGACATCCACCGCTGCGGCGGTTTCACGGAAATGATGCGCATCGCCCATCTGACCGCGGCGTATGACATCAAGATCGCACCACATCTGGTGCCGGAACTGTCCATTTCTGTGCTGGCGGCCATCCCGAATGCGTCGCTGGTAGAAGTGCTGGCGGGATCACCTGACAATCTGTGGGAGATCGGACCGGAAATTGTCGACGGACACATGGCGCCCCCGGATCG
>JABJAG010000026.1 GCA_018666195.1 Alphaproteobacteria bacterium | reverse complement strand
GCGCAACGCGGACTGGATCCGCTGGGGCGTTTCATGGGGCTGGCGGTCTCGGGTTGTGAACCAGACGAGATGGGCATCGGGCCTGTGTTCGCGGTGCCGCGTTTGCTCGAACGCAACGGGCTGACCATCGATGACATTGATCTCTGGGAACTCAACGAGGCCTTTGCGGTACAGGCGCTCTATTGCCGCGACACGCTGGGCATTGATCCTGAGAAATACAATGTTGATGGCGGCTCGATCTCGATCGGGCATCCCTATGGCATGAGCGGCAGCCGGATGACCGGGCACGCCCTGATTGAAGGGCACCGCCGCGGCGCCAAGCACGCCGTCGTCACGATGTGTGTCGGCGGCGGCATGGGGGTCGCGGGCTTGTTTGAGGTTTTTTAGTCCTGATCGCCAAAGCTCGGGCGTTCACCGTCGGGCGGCACGATTTCGAACGTGTTCAGGGCCATCGCCACGCCGGTGTAGTGGCCCATGATGCCCATCAGCTCGACGATCCCGTCTTCGCCGAGCCGCCCTTTCATGTCGTCATATGACGCCTGGTCGATGCGGCTGGTGTGTAGAAGCGTGCGGACAAAACTATAGACGGCGGCTTCCGTGTCATCGGTGAAGCTCGGAGTTTCGCCAGCTTCAAGTGAGGCCACGACATCTTCGGACACCCCTTCACGAATGGCGATTGGTGCATGGGCGAACCATTCGAATTCGCAACGCCAGTGGCAACCCACCACAAGAATGGCAAGTTCACGCACATTTCCGGGAAGGATTGCAGCAAAGCGCAGATAGTGCCCCATCCGCTCCACACCTTCGCAAACACCGGTGTGTAACAGGAATGCGTGATACGGGCCGCGTACCTGACCACGTGGGCCACCGGCAATACGGTCATAGATGGTTTTCTGTTCCGGGTTCAGATTGTTCGGATCGGTGGCTGGTATACGCATAGCAAGTTTCCTCTGAATGAATCTAAGTCGAATGAAGTTTGATTACGGCGCCAGAATAAATGACACGGTGAAGATGTAGCGAACGCCTGAGCCGCCGGATGATATGGTTTCGTCGGCTCCCTTGTTGTCATCGGACATGGGCGTCTCTGATTGGTTTTGTCATTTCTACACCCGAACTGAATTCGAGCGGAAGCGCGCAGAGAGTTTGGTCTCGCTCCTTAATCGCCAATTGATATTGTCGTGATAAGCTTCGTGCTCTGATTTCAACGCATGCGAAGTCGAACACATGACATCTAACCCAGAACATACGCACAAACGCTACAGGATGGCCTTTGTGCTGATCCTGACGCTTGTTGTCTGTTTTGCATTTGCCTCGCTGATCCGGAATTTTCTGCTGGCCATCCTTATGGCCGTGGTGTTCAGCGCCCTGCTGCACCCGGTCTATCGACGGGTTCGCGCCATCACACATGCACGCCCGGCCGTCACATCCGGATTGGTCATGTTGATCGCGCTGGTGGCGGTGGGTATTCCGCTTGTGGCCGTTGCCGGACTGGTTGCATCAGAGGCATTGGCGATGAGCAAGGCCGTTTCCCCCTGGATTCAAGGCCAGTTGCGTGGCGATGGAGCGCTGGCGTTTCAGCTGCCGACCTGGATACCTTTTAGTGCTGATGTTGAGCCCTACAAGATACAGATTTTCGCCAAGCTGGGTGCGGCGGCAGGTGGGGCCGGGAAGTTTTTCTTTGAAAGCATTCGAGAGGTCACTCGCGGCACCTTTGCCGTGCTGCTCAATCTCTTCGTGTTTCTTTACGCGATGTTCTTTTTCCTGATGCGGGGTCCCGAATTACTGGATTCGACACTTCGATATTTTCCTCTGGATGGGCCTGATCGCGACACTCTGATTGACCGTGGACTGACCGTCACGAAAGCCACACTCAAAAGCATTTTGATTATTGGTGTTCTGCAGGGTGGATTGGTGGCTCTGGCGTTTTGGGTCCTTGGGATTGAGGGCGCGGCATTCTGGGGCACGATGGTTCTGATTCTGTCCGCGATTCCAGGCCTTGGCTCTGCCATCGTTTGGGTCCCGGCAGCGATCTATCTCTTCACGATTGATCAGTTCTGGTCCGGTGTAGCGTTGACCCTGTGGGGGGCATTTTGTCCGTCGTCATATAAATTGGAACAATCTGCGGCCTGATCTAAAGGAGGATCTGGCTCATCTGGTTCAAGATATTAGGCGGCGTGTTTGCGGTATTG
>JABJAG010000205.1 GCA_018666195.1 Alphaproteobacteria bacterium | reverse complement strand
GCAAGAACACCAGCCTGAGCGATGCGGATTTGCAGATTATCTCCGATATCTCGGATGGGTCACCCGGTCGGGCGCAGGAACTCGCACAGGCCGGCGGTTTGGAACTTTACCGCGAGTTGATGGGACTGGTGGAACCGCTGCCGCGGATCGACACCGAACGCCTGCATGCCGCGTCCGACAAGTTCGGTGGCGCGTCGGGGGAGGCCAGCTATCGGACATTTCTCGAAATTCTGAAGTGGTGGCTGTTGCGCCATATCCGTGAAGGTGCGACATCACGCGGGCAGGGTACCCTTGAGCCCTGGTTGAAGGCGTGGGAAAAAATCGACGAACTTGCAAGCCGCGCCGACAGTGTGAACCTTGACCGCAAACAGGTTGTTCTCAATACGTTTTTTGAACTCTCCGCTGCTGCACGGGGATAGCAATCGCCATGGATGTCTTTTTGAGATGAGAAGCTACCTTCTGAAATTTCTGAGGCCACTGACATGGCTGCTCTGGGGTATGCTGATCATTGGCATGGTCGATCATTTCCTGCTCGACCCCAGAGGCCTTGCGGTTCTGCCCGAATGGCTTTTCGATTGGTTGCTGATCCTGATGTGGCCGGTTTTGCTCGCGGTCTGGTTCGGTTGGAAAGAGCACGAAAAGCAGAAATTACAGAATTCATCCTCCGACACGCCCTCCGAGACAACGGACGCGTAGCGGCGGCACACTGAACGTTTCAAAGGTTATCTGGCCGTGGCATCAAGCCCTTACTATCTGACAACACCGATCTATTACGTGAATGATCGCCCTCATATCGGGCACGCGTATACGACGCTGGCCTGCGATGTACTTGCCCGCTTTCACCGTCTGGACGGTCGGGATGTGCACTTTCTGACGGGCACGGACGAACATGGTCAGAAGGTCGAGAAATCCGCCATGGCCGCGGACAAAAACCCGCAGACCTTTACCGACGAGGTTAGCCAGAACTTCCGCAAGCTCGCGGAGGACATGAACTACTCCAATGATGACTTCATCCGCACGACTGAGGAGCGGCACAGACGCGCCGCCCAGGCCATCTGGAAAGCCATTCAGGACAACGGCCATATCTATCTGGATTCCTATGCCGGCTGGTATTCCGTACGGGACGAGGCTTTCTACGCAGAATCCGAGCTGACCAAAAACGAAGATGGCCAGAAGATTGCGCCGACCGGGGCCGAAGTCGAATGGGTCGAGGAGCCAAGCTATTTCTTCGATCTCTCGAAGTGGCAGGAACCACTGCTCGAGTTTTATGAGCAAAACCCGGATTTCATCGGGCCGGATTCACGCCGCAATGAGGTCGTGAGCTTCGTCAAAGGTGGTCTGAAGGATTTGTCGATCAGCCGCACCAGTTTCAAATGGGGAATCCCGGTTCCCGACGACACCGATCACATCATGTATGTGTGGCTCGACGCGCTGACCAACTACCTAACGGCTGTCGGCTATCCGGATACGGAAAATCCCGATTATTCAAAGTTTTGGCCTGCCGATCTTCATATGGTGGGGAAAGACATTGTGCGGTTCCACGCCGTCTACTGGCCCGCATTTCTGATGGCCGCTGGCCTGCCGACACCCAAGCGCGTTTATGCCCATGGTTGGTTGCTCAACAAGGGGGAGAAAATGTCCAAATCCCTCGGCAATGTGGTGCTGCCCGAAGACCTCGTGTCCCAGTACGGGCTGGATCCCGTGCGTTACTACCTGCTGCGCGAGGTTCCCTTCGGAAATGACGGCTATATCAGCCACGAAACCATGGTCGCGCGGATTAACAGTGATCTCGCCAACGATATCGGCAATCTGGCCCAGCGCTCCCTGTCGATGGTCGCGAAGAATTGCGACGGGGCGGTTCCGACGCCGGGACCATTTAGCGAAGCTGACGAATCTTTGCTGAACGCCGCGCGAGACGTACTGGACTCCGCGCGTGACGAATTTAACAAACAGGCCTTCCACCGTGGGCTGGAAGCGATCTGGAACGTTGTCGGCGATGCCAATCGCTATGTGGACGCCCAGGCCCCTTGGGAATTGCGCAAAACCGATCCTGAACGCATGGCCACCGTGCTTTATGTGCTGGCCGAGACCATTCGTCATCTGGGCATTCTTATTCAACCGATCATGCCGGATGCGGCGGCGCAGATGCTCGATCAACTCGCGATTGACGAAGATGCGCGAACATTTGCCCATCTCGGTCCTAATCATGCCCTGACAGCCGGATCACCGTTGCCCAAGCCGGCCCCGGTGTTTCCCCGCTATGTCGATGAAGACGCGGCGAGCTAGATCATGCTTGTCGACAGCCACTGCCATCTGGATTTCAAGGATTTCGAGGGCGAGCTCGACAATGTGGTCGCACGCGCCGGCGATGCCGGTGTCGGCACCATGGTCTCAATCTCAACACATCTGAGCAAATTCGACGGTGTCAAAGCTGTCGCTGAACGGTTCAATAATGTCTGGTGCACCGTCGGCGTCCATCCCCATCAGGCAGGGGAAGAGGGGGTCGACACCCCGGATCGACTGATCGAACTGGCCGCACACCCGCGCGTCGTGGGCATCGGCGAGTCCGGCCTCGACTATTTTTATGACCGCAGCCCGCGTGATCGCCAGCAGATTAGCTTTCGCGCGCATATCGCCGCTGCCCGCGTAACCGGCCTGCCGCTGATCGTCCATGCACGTGATGCCGATGACGATGCTGCTGCCATCATGCGCGAAGAGATGGAGCAGGGGGCCTATACCGCGGTCATGCATTGCTTTTCAAGCGGGCGCGGCCTCGCCGAAGCAGCCCTCGATATGGGCATGTATATTAGCTTCTCCGGCATCCTGACCTTCAAGAACGCTGAAGAACTGCGTGAGATTGCCAGGGACGTGCCCGAAGACCGGATTCTCGTGGAAACGGATTCGCCTTTCCTCGCGCCGATCCCCAACCGGGGCAAACGCAATGAACCCGCATTTGTGGCCCATACGGCCGCAGTGCTTGCCGACGTCAAAGGCATGGAGCGCGACGCGCTTGAAGCCGCCACAACCAATAATTTCTTTCGCCTGTTCTCGCGCGCCCAACGGCCCGCCAGCGCAGACTGAACGTAAATTCGGAGCAGGGGCGTCCGGTGCGGATCACAGTTCTTGGTTGTGGAAGTTCGGGCGGAACCCCCCTGATCGGACCGGATGGTTGGGCGGATATTGATCCTTCACACCCCCGAAATCGCCGCCGGCGTCCTTCAATCGTTGTCGAAACCGACGATATCCGCATTCTGGTCGATACCTCGCCAGACCTGCGCGAACAGCTGATCAGCGCTGAAATCTGGGATATTGACGCAATCTTCTACACCCATGCCCATGCGGACCACGTCAACGGCATCGATGACATTCGACCGCTCAATCACCGTATGGGCGGACCAATTAACGCCTATGGCAGCGCGCAAACCATGGAATTGCTCCAGGAACGCTTCGCCTATGTGTTTGAGCCCTATTCGATCCCCCGACCGCAATTCTGGCGGCCCTGCCTGACACCCAACATCATCGACGGCGGTTTCAAACTCGGTGATCTGGAAATTCAGTCCTTCACCCAGGAACACGGGCGCATGACGTCGCTGGGCTTCCGGTTTGGCAATTTTGCCTATTCGACCGACGCAAAATCCATGTCCGAAGAAGCGTTCGCGATTCTCGAAGGTGTCGACACATGGATCGTCGACGCTCTGGGTGATATCCCGCATCCGACCCACAGCCATGTGGAGCAGACACTGGAATGGATTGATCGTGTGCACCCGCGCCATGCGATCCTCACTCATCTCAGCCATCGAACGGATTACGAGAGACTACGTGCAAGGCTGCCAGCAGGTGTGGAACCGGGTTACGACGGCATGGTGCTGTCCGTTCCCGACTGATGTGCCGCGCCGGAGTCTTCGCAACGAGACAATCACTGCGCTAAGTTGGACAAACTTCGATTAGCAAACACCCGGGGAGGGTGACCATGGACAACGAAACCCCCGAAAAAGAGATCATTTATGTCGGCGATCCCATGTGTTCATGGTGCTGGGGCTTTGCGCCTGTCTTGCAACAGATCGAGCGTGATTACAGCAAAGAAGCACCGCTGCGCCTGATTGTTGGTGGTTTACATGCCTTTGATACCGATCCAATGAACGAGCAGTACAAAGGAACCATCAAACATCACTGGGAACAGGTCGCCGAAGCGACCGGTCAGCCTTTCAATTACGCATTTTTTGAGCGCGAAGGTTTCGTTCTCGACACCGAACCGGCCTGTCGTGCGTCCGTCGTCGTGCGCAGCCTGAAGCCCGACGCGTTGCTGTCCTTCTATGAGCGCATTCACAAGGGCTATTACCTTGAGGACACGGACACAACGAAACTCGAAACCTTCCTCGATTACGCAGCTAAAGAAGGTATCGACGCACAGTTGTTCACCGAGGCGTTCGAATCTGAAGCCGTGAAACAGGAAACCATGGATGATTTCAGCTGGTGCCAGCAGACCGGCGTCACCGGGTTTCCAACAGTTGTGCTGCGGGAAGACGAAACCATGGCCGCGTTGACAGTCGGCTATCAGGCGTTCGACAGCATCAAGCCCGTTCTCGATGCCTGGATATCAGGCGACCTGAGCGTGAAGAAACAGGTTCAGGCCGCGCAGCAGAATGACGCCAGTCAACAGGTTCACTAACCACGAGGTTGCGTGAGTGGGTAACGGCAATGCTGGCGTTCATTTCGGGAAGAGCGCACGCACTAAGCCTTTGATACATAGTTATATATATTATTTAACATAATATATATTATGCGAATTAATAGGCTGACCTTTAAACCTTCTTCTTCGTCGGATCAGCCCTATAAAGCATGAACCGTGCGAGCGGCCGTTTCACCAGATACAGAGGTACCCGGCGTGCAATCCTACGGTCCAGAGCACCAGACTTGAGACTCCCTCATGGATATCATCGAACACGTGACCGCCATCAGTCAGCGTCAGTAGTCCCGTTGCCGTTGCCAGAATGACTGTGACAGCGACCGCGAGGATCAGGCTTTTGCTGATTGCCGGATGCGTAATCGCATTGCGCCATTCGAGCCCGTCAAAGACCGGATAAAATCGGTTTAGGCCGAGTTGTTTGGGGTTGAACAAAGCCCAACCCAGTCGCAGCACAACGATTACGCCAACCCCATAACCCAACCAGTCATGGATAAAACCGAGATCTCCTGACAGATACGCCAGCGCGGTCAGGATCCCGAGGACCGCGTGGTACCAACGGATTTTGTGCATCAAACTCATCTTGAACTCACTATCAGACCTATTCCGGCAAACCCGAACGCGCCCCCTGCTCCGGCCTCGATCCACAGGCGACCGCGTCCATACGCATCAACCATCCGCCGGGTTGAGAACAGCAGCGCGTAACCCTCAAATATCAGGATTCCCATTACCCAGCAGCCTCCAACAATAATGAAGCTCACCCAGGCCGAAGACTCCGGCGTAACCCCGATCGAAATGATCGCCATCCAAGCCAGAACGGCCTTCGGGTTTGTGAGATGGATGCCCAAGCCGGTTGCAAAGAACCGCCAGCCAGAACCGCGCGTGAGCCTTTGCCCGACGTTTTGATCGGTTGTAACGGGCTTTAGAGTTGAGCGAAACGCCTTGAAAGCCAACCACAACAAGAAAACGCCGCCGAGAAACCGAACATAGGTCGTGACATCGGCATAAGTCGCAAGCAGAGCCGACATGCCGGCTGCGGCCAGAACACCCCATGTCAGGGATCCCAGAACCACGCCACTGGCAAGCAGAAGCCCGGCCCGCCGACCGCTGCGCATGGCGGTTGTCATAATGGCCAGGTTGGCTGGCCCCGGACTGACCGTCGCCACCACATATGTGCCATAGGCTGCGAGGATGCCGAAAAGAACAGAATTCACAGAAACAAACTCCAGCATTCAAAACGTCTTCACGTCCCCTGCTCCGCCATAGGCCATCCAGCCTCCATCGACGAACAGGGTTTCACCGCTGATATAGGATGCCCAATCGGATGCGAGGAACGCGATGGATTGCCCGACTTCTTCAGGTGTTCCCAGCCGACCGAGAGGCGTGCGATTGCTCAGACGTTCTGTGTCGACTTTCCCCACATCGATCAGCCCCTGCACCATGGGGGTTGCGATGTACCCCGGGCCAACGGCATTAACCCGCACGCCATGTTCGCCCCATTCGCACGCCAGTTCCTTGGTAACCGCGATGACCGCGGCCTTGGAGGGTCCGTACGCTGTGCGACGTGGCCAGCCACCCGGCCCGTTCACCGAGGCCACATTCACGATCGCGCCACGTTTCTGCGGCACCATGATACGGGCGGCCGCGCGGCACACCTGCAACGTGCCTTTGAAATTCACATCCATGACCCGCTGCCAGGGCTCCATATCCCGTTCGAGAGCGTATTTCACCTCATCAACAAGCCCCGCGGAGTTGACGACGATATCCAGCCCGCCGAGCGCAGCGGCAGCTGCTTTGACCATTCCTTCAACCTGCGGTTCGTCCGAGACGTCACACAGAAATGTCGGGCAATTCCCCAGTTCCGCAGAACGGGAATCAAGACCATCTGCGTTGACATCCGACAGCACCACATCTGCGCCCAGATCGCGCAAAATTCCAGCCGTTGTCGCGCCGATGCCGCTCGCCCCGCCGGTGACGAGGGCTTTCCTGCCTTCGACTGAAAATGCTGTGTTGGCCATGAACCGCCCTCCCCGCTGACATACTGTTGATCTGCGGATTGGACCATTCGACATGGCGCGAAGCAAGACTTGGCCTGACACACACCAACAATTGCCATGCCCGGACCTGATCCCGGCATCTGAACAACGAACAACATGAGATAGCCGGATCAAATCCGGCTATGACGACCATGTAATGGATAGTTGGTGCTTAAAAGCGGCTTACCCGAAGCGGATATCGTCGGACCAGACCCGCTCAAGGCCGCGCAGCAGCGCCCAGGCACCCTCAATGCGCTCTACATCCGGGCTCAAAGCCTCGGCATGGCGTGCCTCCATCTCTGCAAGGGACTTGCAAAGATCATTGCCTTTTTTGGTCGCCTTGATACGAACCGACCTGCGGTCCCGTGAGTGTCTAGCCCCCATATTCTGGGCCATTTCTGATTAGAGTTTCTGGAACAGGCGGCAGCATGTTGAGGGCCTGATGCGGACGGATATGATTGTACTGCCTGAGCCACCGGTTGATGGCGACCTGAGCCTGCTTTGTCGTGGTGAACCATTCGGCGTTGAGCACCTCGCGGCGCAGAGTTCCGTTAAAGCGTTCGTTGTATCCATTCTCCCAGGGTGATCCGGGATAGATCCGGATAGGCTTGATGCCAACCCTTGCCAGCCAGTCCTGCATTGCTTGTGCGATGAACTCGGGGCCGTTGTCGGAGCGGATGTATTCTGGAGTACCGTGGCGCAGCAGGAGTGGGTACAGCGCCTCGAGGACATCGTCAGCCGTCATCCGGGTGCGAACCGTCACAGCCAACGCCTGGCGCGTGTACTCATCGAGAACGGTCAGCATCTTGTAGCTCCGACCGCCGTCGAGCTTGTCGTGCACGAAGTCGATAGCCCAGACGTGATTGGGATGGGTTGGCCGTAACCGAATGATCGAGCTGTCCTGGTGATATAGCCTCCGGCGCTTCTTGTGCCGTTGCGGCAGCTGAAGCCCTTCCTCGCGCCAGATCCGCTCAACCTTCTTGTGGTTCACCTTCCAGCCTTCAATACGCAGCAGTACGGCGATCTTGCGATAGCCGTAGCGGCCGTATTGCTTGGCCAGTCGGATCAGAGCCAACCGCAGGGCATCGTCATCCTTGGGAGCAGGTTGGTACTCCAGAGAACTACGCGCCAGCCCAACCACCCGACAGGTCCGTCTCTTTGACGTCGCGAATTTCTGGCGCGTATGGATTACGGCCTGACGAAGCTGCTCTGTCGTCAGGCCCTGGGCTTTAAAGAGCTCAGACTTTCCTTGAGGATCAGCTTGTCGAGTTCGAGTTCCGCGACGATCTTCTTCAATCGCGTATTCTCTTTCTCGAGACTCCGCATCTCCGACAACTGAGACCGACCCATCCCGCCGAACCGCTTGCGCCAGTTGTAATATGTGGCGTCGCTGATACCCACGCCGCGACAGGCCGATGCCACGTCACTGCCGGCTGACAG
>JABJAG010000204.1 GCA_018666195.1 Alphaproteobacteria bacterium | reverse complement strand
GCCGGACTGGACATCGGCGTCCACGAGGAACGCGAAATCACGGCGGACCGGCTGCAGGCTTTCCAGATGCAGCGGTGGGCGGGATGATCCCTTGTCCTTGCGCGGCGGCAGATTGTCGAGGAACACCTCAAAGCCGACTGCAGGCCCGCGCACATCAAGGCCGCGCATCACGCCGGGATGAATTTCGCCGAAATACACGAGCACGTTCTTGCCCAGACGCAGCGCGCCCGAGCGGCCCGGATGGTACCAGTCCGGCGCATCGCGGCTGACCTGCACATTGCCTGCCGGCGCGCCCGCAGCTTCGAGCGCAGCCAGCGCATCGGCTTTCGCGTCAAGCGCATCGGCAGCGCGGGCATTACCCGACCAGTGGGCGGTTTCTGTGTTGCCATGGCGGATACCGGCCGCCACGAGTTGCTGGCCGTCCGGCGAGGCATCCTGATAGGCCGGGCCCAGTTCGAACAACCCGACATCGGTGAAGCCACGGTCGGCATTGCGACCGGCGGCGAGCAACAGATTGCCGAGGATCGAGGGACGCATGGCGTCCAGCTCACTCGAAATCGGGTTCGCCAACAATAATGTCTCAGGCAGATCGCTGAACAGTTCTGCGTGTTCGCGCCCCATGAAGGACCAGGTCACCGCTTCGTCGAGCCCTTGCGCGGCGAGCGCGCGGCGGACATTGCTGGTGCGGCGCTGTTCCGGCGTGATCGCCACGGATGGCAGGGCCGCATCGCGATCCAGCGAGACCGGCGCGATCCGGTCAAAGCCGTGAACCCGCGTGATTTCCTCAACCAGATCGGCTTCGCCACCGATATCCGGTCGCCATGACGGGACGGCGGCGTTCATCTTGCCGTTCAGGCGTTCAGTTTCGAAACCCAGCGCGTCGAGAATTTCGGCCTGACGGTCGGCGGGCACATCCACGCCGCCCAGCGTTGCGACGCGATCATTGCGCAGTTCGACCGAACGCTGCCACGCGGGCATGGCCCCGGCAGAAATCGGCGTGCTGGTTTCTCCACCGCAGAATTCGAGGATCAGGCGCGCGGCGACTTCAGCACCCCATTCGGCAGATTCCGGATCAACGCCGCGCTCAAAGCGATAGCGCGCATCGGATTCCATTTGCAGCTTGCGGCCGGTCGTGGCAACCGACACCGGATCGAACAGCGCGACTTCGAGGAACACGTCCGTGGTCTCCTCGGTGCAACTGGATTCGAGCCCGCCCATGACACCGGCGAGCGCCTCGGCGGTGTCGCCATCGCCGATCACCGTCATCTCGGCATCGAGCTTGTATTCGCGTTCGACCAGCGCCATGAAGTCTTCGCCATTGCGCGCGCGGCGCATGGTCAAGGTCTTGTTCTTCAGCTTGCCCGCATCAAAGACATGCAGTGGTCGCCCCAGATCGAGGGAAACATAGTTGGTCACATCCACCAGCGCCGAGATCGGGCGCAGACCGACCGCGCGCAGGCGGTCCTGCACCCATTTCGGTGACGGACCGTTGGTCACACCCTTGAAGTGCCGTCCGACCACATAGGAACAGGCATTGCCGTCCTCTGCGATGGCCCAACTCACCGGACTGTCATAGCTGCCGCTTACCGGCGCGGCGGCGTCAAACGGCTTGAGAGTCCCCAGACCGGCTGCAGCCAGATCGCGCGCGATGCCGCGCACACCGGTGCAGTCCGGACGGTTCGGGGTGAGTTCAATGTCGATCACCGGATCGTCGATGCCAAGCACTTCGGCAAAGGGAACACCAAGAGGCGCGTCTTCGGGCAGATCAATGATGCCGTCATGTTCGTCGGACAGGCCCATCTCGCGCTCGGAGACCAGCATGCCGCTGGATTCAACACCGCGAATTTTGGCCGCTTTGAGTTCAACCTCGATCCCCGGCACCCAGGTGCCGACCGGTGCGAACACGCCTTTCATGCCCGCGCGCGCATTCGGTGCGCCGCAAACGACCTGCACGGTGCCGTCGCCGGTATCGACCTGACAGACCTGCAGACGGTCCGCATCCGGGTGCTGTTCGGCGGAAATCACATGGGCCACACGAAACGCCGAAAGTTCGGCAGCCGGATCATCGACCGTGTCGACTTCCAGCCCGATCTGAATCAGAGTTTCGACGATCTCTCCGACCGACGCTTCGGTGTCGAGGTGGTCTTTCAGCCATCCGAGGGTGAACTTCATCGCCGCCCCCTAGAGCCCGCGGACCATCGACGGCACAGCCAATGGCACGAAGCCGTAATGCTTCAGCCAGCGGATGTCGGCGTCAAAGAAGGTGCGCAGGTCAGGAATTCCGTATTTCAACATGGCGATCCGGTCGATCCCCATCCCGAAGGCAAAACCCTGATACTTTGTCGGATCGATGCCGCCATATTCGAGAACCTTGGGATGGACCATGCCCGACCCCATGATCTCCAGCCAGTTATCTGCACCCTCACCAAAATTACCGATGCGCAACTCACCGCCTTCGCGCGAACAGCCGATATCGACTTCCATCGAAGGCTCGGTGAACGGGAAATGGCTTGGCCGAAACCGCACCGGAAGATCCGGGATGTCAAAGAAGGCCCGACAGAAATCGATGATGCAGCCCTTGAGATGGCCCATATGCGTTGTCTCGTCGATCACCAGCGCTTCGATCTGATGGAACATCGGCGTGTGGGTGGCATCGGAATCGCTGCGGTAGGTCCGCCCCGGCGCAATGATACGGATCGGCGGTTTCGATGTTTCCATCGTGCGAATTTGAACAGGCGAAGTATGGGTTCGCAGCACGGGCGCCGGGCGCCCCTCTGACGGATTCAGATAGAACGTGTCGTGCATCTGGCGGGCCGGATGCTCGGGCGGAATATTCAGCGCAGTGAAGTTGTGGAAATCGTCCTCAATATCCGGGCCTTCAGCGACGGTAAAACCCATCTCACCGAAGATCGCGATACATTCCTCAGTGACCTGACTGACCGGGTGCAGATGACCCTCTACGCGCGGGCGTGGCGGCAAGGTGACATCAACTGTCTCATGGGCAAGCCGGGCTTCCAGCGCTGTCGCATCGAGTGAAGCCTGACGCGCACCAATAGCAGCCTGGACCGCATCCTTAACCCGATTGAGAGCCTGACCAGCTTCCTTGCGGGCTTCGCCGTCGAGCTGACCTAGCCCTTTCATTTGGGCCGTGATCGCACCCTTTTTGCCGAGCGCGGATACGCGTACAGCTTCCAGCGCATCGAGGCTGTCGGCCGAAGCAACTTCGGCAAGCAGGGACTCCTGCAACTCAGAGGTGTCAGGCGCGGTCATGATTCACCGATATGCTCTGCGCAAGCAGCCTTTGGCCCGTTGCCGGGCCAAAGTGCTTTATGCAGATGCGTTGAGGGCGTTTTGTGCCTGGTCAACAATTTCCTTGAAGGCTTCCGGCTCACGAATAGCGAGATCGGAAAGAACCTTGCGGTCAAGCTCAATACCAGCCTGCTTCATGCCGTGCATGAACTGGGAATATGTCATTCCATGCTCACGAACACCGGCGTTGATGCGCTGGATCCAGAGCGCACGGAAGTTACGCTTTTTGACCCGACGATCGCGGTAAGCGTATTGCAGGCCCTTCTCGACCCGCTCTTTCGCAACGCGATAGACTTTGGAATTACGACCCCGATAGCCCTTGGCGGCTTTCAGAATCTTTTTGCGCCGTGCGTGGCGTTGAACTGTGCTTTTTGCGCGTGACATGGATTAGCCCTTTCTCTGGTAGGGCATCATCGGCTTGAGAATTTTCTCGTCCGATTTAGCAATCAGGCCAATCTTACGCGCCTTGCGCTTCATCGACTGAGAGCGCTTGCGCATGCCATGGCGCATGCCAGCAGGTTTCATTTTGATTCTGCCGGATGCCGTAAAGCTGAAACGCTTCTTGGCAGACGACTTGGTCTTCATCTTGGGCATTGTGACCTCGCTTGTGCGGGTTGACGCTTGCGCGCGTGATTCAACGGCTAGGCTGCCCCGGGTGTTACAACTCACCCTGCCAGACCGTTGGTATTGGTAAACGGCGGCGGTTATAGCCCTGCCATGCCTGACTGGCAAGCGTTATCACCCGGGAATCATTGCCTTTCGGAGACACCAGTCGTAGCGTCCGCCCACAACAAACTAGAACATTTTTGGGGAAGCGTTATGGATCTCGGACTCGCTGGAAAAACAGCCATTATCACCGGTGCCAGCAAGGGCATCGGTCGCGCCGTCGCCGAAGCCCTGGCCGAGGAAGGCTGTTCACTGCACATCGTCTCGCGCACCGAAGCTGACTTGAACGTGGTGCGTGACGACCTGAACCAGCGCTTTGGCGCACAGGTCACTGTGCACGCACTCGATTTATCTCAGGAAGCTGATGTGGAGAAGCTCGCCGCTGCCGCTGGCAATTGCGATATTCTGGTCAACAACGCAGGGTCTATCCCAGCCGGTGACATCACGCGGCTCGACAACGCCACAATCAAAAGCGCGTGGGACCTGAAGGTCTTCGGTTTCCTCGGCCTGATCCGCGAGGTCTATCCGCAGATGTGTGAACGCAAGTCCGGTGTGATCGTCAATGTTATCGGCATGGCCGGCGAACGCCCGCGCGCCGCCTACATCGCCGGCTCCATGGGCAACGCCGCCCTGATGCAGTTAACCCGAGCGCTGGGGGCTGAGTCCTATGATCACGGCGTGCGCGTTGTCGGCATCAATCCCGGACCCGTCGAAACCGACCGGCTTGTCAGCCAAGCCAAGATCAATGCAGACATGGAATTCGGTGACGAGGAGCGCTGGCGTGAAACTCACAAGGCGCTGCCCGGTGGACGCGCCGGGCGCCCCGAGGAAATGGGCTGGCTCGCAGCTTATCTGGCCAGCGACCGTGCGTCCTGGGTGTCAGGCACGATCATCATGGCCGATGGCGGTCAGCACTCACGTTCAGCGCGGGCGTAACGCGCTTTCATCCTGACGGCCTCCGACCAGGGTGCTAGCATCATCAAATAACAGAGCAATCCGTCCCGGTCATTGATATCGCCCCATTCCTCAAAGGCGAACGCGACCTTGTCGTCGAGCAAGTACGCGCCGCCTGCGAGGAGGTCGGGTTCTTCACCATCATTGGACATGGTGTTGAGCCAAAGATCATCGACAATCTGCGCAACAACGCGCGCGGATTTTTTACACGTCCGCCCGATGAAAAGAAAACCGTTCACCATGCCGACCCTTCCTTGCCACGCGGCTATCGCGCCATCGGCGATGAAGGCCTTGCGTATGGTTCAGGCGAGGAAACCCCGCCGAACCTGAAAGAGGTCTTCCATATGGGGCCGCCTGATTTCCCGGAGGACGATTACCACACGCGCGAGACGGCTGCCGGGCACTTCATTGAGAATGTCTATCCGGCGTCTCCAGACAGTTTTCGGGACGCAGCAACCACCTATTACAGGCGCTTGGAAAAGCTCGGCCAGACCGTTGACGCAATCTTTGCGCTGGCCCTCAATCTGCCAGTGGATTTCTTTCGAGAGTTCACCGATGCGCAAATCGGTGCGTTGCGAATCATCCGTTACCCGCCGACAGAGACCACGCCCCTGCCCGGTCAGTTGCGCGCTGGCGCGCATACCGATTACGGCACGTTTACGCTACTGCTCAGCGAGAACCGGCCCGGCGGGCTGCAGGTTCATACCCGCGATGGCGAGTGGATCAACGTTTCGACGCCTGCCGATGCCTTTGTGGTTAATATCGGCGACCTGATGATGCGCTGGACCAATGACCGGTTTGTTTCCAACCCGCACCGGAACCACTGGCAGCAATGCTGTCCGAAATCGCGGCAGAGTATTCCTGACGCTCTGAGCAACGTCAAAATCAGGCACGGTCTCCATCGTCGGCGACAAGCGTAGACTGGGCCAAAAAATCGACGAAGTGTTTTACCAAACCGTCCTTCGGCGCGTTGGATGGCCACACCGCATAGACACCAACAGAGCTTAACGACCAATCAGGAAGCACATGCTCGATGCACCCCGAAGCGATGTCCGCCGCCGCGAGAAATTCCGGGACCACAGCCAGACCCGCCCCGGACCGGGTCAGACCAAACAACGCATGGGCATTGTTCACACTGATCCGCGCCGGTGGACGGGAAACCACCACGCGCTGATTTTTCTTTCGAAACTCCGGCCGTTCAGGCCAGACAGGGGCCAGTTCGAGCCAGTCCCAGTCGCTCAGATCACCCGGCGATGACGGTTCGGGTCGCGTTCCAAGATAACTTTGTGTGGCAACAAGTCGTCGCCCCATTTCAAAAAGCTTTTTCATCAGGAGCGAACTATCTTTGAGATGACCCATCCGGATCGCAACATCAAATCCATCACCAATTAGCTCCCGTCGGTCATCCGAACAGTCGAGTGAAATCTGCACATTCGCGTGGTTGCGAGCATAGGCCGCAAGCCGCTCGACAAAAACAGACTGCGCCAGAACAGCGGGCGCGGTCACGCGCAATAGACCGGCCGGCTCCTGATTGTAGTCGCTCACAGCGTGCAGGCCCGCTTCGGCGGCATCGATCATGGATCGCGCGGCTGTGAGCATCCGTTCACCATCCGGGGTCAACGACAGTTTCCGTGTCGAGCGATAGACAAGCGCTGTTCCGAGTTCTTCTTCGAGCTGGGTAATTTGATGACTCACAACAGACGGGGACAACCGCAATGCTTGGGCGGCGGCACGAAACGAGCCGTGATCGATTGTGGCGGCAAAAATGGCCATGCGACGCAGTTGATCTATCATTATGCAAATAATCCGAACAATGAAACTTATTACAACCATATTATAGAATACTCACCGTATCTCCATATTCGTCATTCGACACACCCCACAGGCTGGCACTGAACCACCGGCCGTCATAACTGGAGAACGGAAAATGAAAATATTCAGAACTTTCGCATTGGCCACCGCGCTTCTTGTTTCAACCATGACCGCAAGCGCCATCGCGGATGACAAGGCGGTCGTGCAGAACTTCTATGACCTTCTGAGCAATCCCACGTCCCAGAGCCATGTCGTCGAATTCAAGGCTGCAACCTCCGAAAACTGGGAGAGCATTGGCGACTATTCCGGCAAGAACAAAGCCCGCGAGCAGTTCCTTGGTCAGGTCCGAGGCTTCGGCAAGCTGATCCCGGACCTGAACTGGGCCGTTGAAGAAATGATTCAGTCTGGAGACCGGGTCGTCGTGCGGAGCCGCGCCACCGGGACACCGGAGGGTCCGTTGTTCGGCGTCGATGGCCAAGGCAAGGGCTTCGATATCCTGACCATCGACATTCACACCATCGAAGGCGGAAAGATCATACGCTCGTACCATGTCGAGGACTGGGCCGGTGCAATACGCCAGTTGCGCGCCAAGTAGCCTGCTGCACCAAGCCGTCTTTCAACGGCGAGACTCAGCAAAGCAAAAGCCCCGTGCGATGTCCGCACGGGGCTTTCGTTTTGAATAAACGTCTGACGCCATTAGCGTGGTGACATCACCATTACCATCTGCCGGCCTTCCATTTTCGGCATTTGCTCGACCTTGGCGATCTCATCGAGTTCGCCACGCACACGTTCGAGAACCTGTGCACCCAGATCCTGATGGGCCATTTCACGGCCACGGAATCGAAGAGTCACTTTGACCTTGTCGCCATCGTCGATGAACCGGCGCGCGTTGCGCATCTTCACGTCATAGTCAGGCGTGTCGATGTTCGGGCGAAGCTTGATCTCCTTTACGTCGATCGTCTTCTGCTTCTTTCGCGCCTCGTTCTTCTTCTTTTGCTCCTGATACTTCAGCTTGCCATAATCGATGATCTTGCAAACCGGCGGGGACGCATTGGGCGAAACCTCAACCAGGTCGAGACCGGCATCCGCCGCACGCTGCAAAGCAGCTTCAAGAGAGACTACACCGAGTTGTTCCGCATCTTCGGCAACAAGTCGGACTTCGGAAACCTGAATTTCCTCATTGATCCGTGGGCCCTCGCGCTTTGGGGGGCTCACATCTACTGGACGTCTAGCGATTACCGTTCTCCTTTTGTGGTTCGTTCAGACTTTGAAATTGCATCCTTGCACATCATGCAGCGTCTTTGGTCGCCGGACTTTGTGCTTCAGCGCTAAGTTTGCCGACCACGTCGGCCAACGCAAGCACTTCCTGATCTTTTGAGCCGAGACGTCGGACGGCAACAGTGCCCTCTTCAGCTTCCCGACGCCCGACAACAAGAATGGCCGGAACATGCAAATGGCTGTGTTCGCGCACCTTGTAGTTGATTTTCTCGTTGCGCGTATCGGTTTCCACCCGCAGACCAGCGGCGCGACACGCAGCCACCACCTCTTCGGCATAGTCATCAGCATCACTGGTGATCGTAGCCACCACAGCCTGCACAGGTGCCAGCCAGAGCGGAAACCGTCCAGCATAGTTTTCGATAAGAATGCCGAGGAAACGCTCGAAAGATCCAAGGATCGCACGATGCAACATCACCGGTCGGGCCTTCTCACCCTCTTCATCGATATAAGTCGCGTCGAGGCGTTCGGGCAGCACGAAATCCACCTGCAGCGTACCGCACTGCCAGTCCCGGCCAATTGCATCACGCAATACAAATTCGAGCTTGGGACCATAAAACGCGCCCTCGCCCGGATTGAGCGTGAAGTCCAAACCGGCTTCCTTGGTCGCATCCATCAATGCCTTCTCGGCACGATCCCATGTGGCATCATCGCCCGCACGCACTTCAGGGCGATCCGAGAACTTCACCGCAACCTCGGCAAAGCCAAAATCGCGGTACACCGACTGCAACAATTCACAGAATGCTTTGGTCTCGGCAACGATCTGGTCTTCACGACAGAAGATATGCGCATCGTCCTGAGTGAAGGCCCGCACTCGCATGATGCCATGCAAAGCGCCTGACGGCTCATAGCGATGGCACGAGCCGAATTCAGCCATGCGGATTGGCAGATCGCGATAACTGGTCATCCCAGAATGGCTATAGATCTGCACATGGCACGGGCAATTCATCGGCTTGACGGCGAGCACACGCTCATCCTCAGCATCAATGGTGAACATATGCTCGCGGAATTTCTCCCAATGACCTGAACGTTCCCACAATGCCCGATCGACCAGCTGGGGTGTCTTGACCTCGATATAGCCGGCATCGTCAAGACGCGCGCGCATATAGTCCTCAGCAATCCGATAGAGGGTCCAGCCATTGGCGTGCCAGAACACCGAACCCACCGCCTCTTCCTGAATGTGGAACAAGTTCATCTCGCGACCGATGCGACGATGGTCACGTTTCTCGGCCTCCTCGATCATGGTCAGGTGAGCCTTGAGCTCTTTATCGTTCCTCCACGCCGTCCCATAGATACGCTGCAGTTGCGGGTTCGCCGCATCGCCGCGCCAATAGGCACCAGCCAGCTTCATAAGCTTGAACGCCTTCGGAAGCTTGCCCGTCGAAGGAAGATGCGGTCCACGACACAAATCGACCCAGTCACCCTGACGATACATGGTGATCTCGTCATCGGCCGGTAGTTCGCCCACCCATTCCGCCTTGAAGGTCTCGCCCTGTTCCGTGAAAAATTCGCGCACCTGGTCCTGCGACCAGACCTCTCGAATGATCTCCTCATCACGGTCCACGATCTCTTCCATCTTCTTCTCGATGGTTTCAAAGTCTTCGGTCGAGAACGGCTCCTCGCGATGGAAGTCATAATAAAACCCATCCTCGGTCGCCGGGCCAAAGGTGATCTGCGTGCCCGGGAAAACCTCCTGTACCGCCTCGGCCAGAACATGCGCCGCGTCATGGCGAATCAGTTCCAGCGCGTCATCATCCCTGATCGTGATAATCGCAAGCGCGGCATCCGCGTCGATCGGGCGGGCGAGATCGCGGATTTCTCCATCGACCTTGACCGCCAACGCGGCCTTGGCCAGTCCCGGGCCTATATCCGCCGCGATTTCCGCGCCGGTCACGCCGCGCGCATGCGTGCGCGCGCTGCCATCAGGCAGCGTGATCGTGATTTGGTCGGCAGATTCAGCTTCGGACATATCGTCCCCATACTAGAAGGTAAAACGTGAAGGCGGGATTTAATGCAGCTTGAGCGCCGCTTCAACCTCGTCGACGGAAAGTTCGGTGAGTAGATCACGGCGCAAGATGGTCACATCAGAGCCCTTTTGCGCGCAAAGCGCAGGATCGGATGCAAAAGAGTATAGCGCAACCGTCGGACAGCCAGACGTCGCGATGATGTGCATCGGCCCGGTATCATTGCCAACCGCGCCGGCTGCGCCGCGGGCCAAGCCCACAATTTCAGCAAAGCTCGTCTCCGCGGTCAGGTCGCGCGCTCCCTCACAGAAGGAATCGACGGTGCCTGTCGCATGTGCGTCCGCATCCGCACCGATCAGAACTGGCGTAACGCCCCGTGCGACGAGCCTGCGTGCAAACTCGGTATAGGAACCGACCGGCCAGCGTTTCTCAGGACGATGAGCTGAACCTCCGGGAACCAGCAACACATAGGGTGCTTCCAGACCAAAACGGGAAACATCGGTGTTGACCCAATTCAGTGATGGTGCCGGCACAACTTCGATTCCTGCCATATTCAACTGCTCGGCCTGACGATCGACCGTGTGCATATCATCGCGTTTCTTGTTGGCGTGGGGATGAGAGGCAAAGCGCGCGATGCCTGACCATTCAGGGCGCGAACCCGGCAGCAACAGATGAAAGTAACCACTCGAGCGGTCCGAGGTTTGCAGGTCATAGACCCGGGCAAACTCACCTCGCTTCAGCCGCCGGCGCAATCGGAACCATGCGCGCCAGTTTTTCCATCCGGGGCGCTCATCGACCCAGACCTCATCGAACCAGTTCGAATCTTTCAGAAACCCTTCATAGGCAGGGCCGGTCAACAACGTGATTCGGGCATCCTTGTGATGCGCGCGGATCGCAGCAAACGGTCCCGTAGCCTGGACAATGTCACCGAGCGCACCAAGCTTGATGACGAGGATGTTCTCCGAAGGAACGGTCAATGTTTGCCGCCTTCAAAGACCGACGCATATATCCGCAAGGTCGACGCACACATGCCGGTCTTGGCGTATTTGCTGCGTGCGTGTTCAGACGCCGTGTGGGCCAGTGTAACGCGCGCATCTGTATTCAGTGCCAGAGCCGTTTCAAGGGCATCTGCGAACTTCTCCGGGTTTCCGGGTACAAACCGCCAACCGGTAACCCCATCAATCACCTGCTCAGCAGCACCGCCATGATCAGCCACCACGACCGGCCGCCCCATAGCCTGCGCCTCGGCGACCACGCGACCGAAGGCCTCGGGGTCGGTGGAGGCTGAAACCACCACATCGGAAAGCATGTAGGCGGCGGGCATATCGTCACAATGTCCAACAATCTGCACGTTACCGGCCAGCCCCAACTCCTCGACCCGGCCCTCCAACTCACGCCGGTAGGCCTCGCGCCCCTGATCAGAGCCCACAAGAAGCCCCGTGACATTGAAATTGTCCGGCCCACGGCGTGATTTCAACCAGGCCAGCGCTTCGATAAACAGCAACTGCCCTTTCCAACGGGTGAGCCGTCCGGGCAACAGCACAACGGTACTGTCATCAGGCAGGCGCCATTTGCTGGCAACGTCGACCATGCGGTTCGGGTTAAAACCTTCGGCATCGAAACTGGCCGTGTCCACGCCTCGCGGCACGACGTGAACCTTTGGACCTTCCAGCCCATAATTGGCGGCAATGTGGTCAGCAATGAACTGTGAATTGGCGATGACAGCATCGGCATCGGTCATCACGGCGTTGTAACGTTTCTTCAGGTCGCCCATCAGGCCGGCACCGAAATTATAGGTACCATGAAAGGTCGTGACGAAGGGCAGGCCCGCTTGCCGCGCCGCAGAACGCGCACTCCAAGCCGGCGCCCGCGAACGGGCATGTACCAGCTCAACCTCTTCCTGATCAATCACATCCAACAGCCGACGGATGTTACGGCGGATTACAATGGGGTTCTTGGAAGCCAGCGGCAACGTGATATGGCGTGCGCCACGACGCTCAAGCTCGACGACCTGACGTCCGCCCTCGGATGCCACGATTGCTGGTTTGCCAGCCAGCACCAGCGCCTCGGCAACATCAATGGCACTCCGCTCCACACCGCCGCCACCGATATCAAGCGAGGGGAGGACCTGCAGCACAACAGGCAACCGGGCGGCAGTGTCCAGGCGCGCGGCTTCGGCCTGTCGCTCGGCATCCGGCGTGGTGCTAGAGTCGGAAACCTCGTTCATCAAGTCTGCATTCCTGTTCCGATGGTTCCCAACAACATCTCACCTGAATTCATTACGGCCGAGGATGGCACTCAACTGGCCTTCTGCGCCACAGCAGCGACGTATCCCGATGCGGGACCCGGTGTTGTATTCCTTGGTGGCTTTATGTCTGACATGACGGGCCAGAAGGCAACCGTTTTGGAGACCTGGGCGCAGAAAAGCGGTCGTGGCTTTCTGCGTCTCGACTATTCTGGCTATGGTGCCTCGGGTGGTGCGTTCCGTGATGGGACGATTGGCCGTTGGCTATCTGACGCGATTTCCATCATCCGGCATGTCGGTTCAACCGTCGACGGCATGGGAGAGGATCTGGTTCTGGTTGGTTCCTCGATGGGCGGATGGATCGCCACCCGCATCGCGCAGGAACTCGAAGAACATAGCTGTGATCAGCGCGTAGCTGGATTGGTCACCATCGCCGCGGCGGCGGATTTCACCCAGGATCTTTTGCCATCGCGGCTGGGCCCGGAGGCGTTGGCAATAATCCAAGAGACCGGTCTGTTTGAAGCGCCGTCGCAATATGCCAGCGGCCCTTATGTGATCACCCGTGAGCTTCTCGAAGAAGGCAGAAACCACCTTGTCCTGAACGGAGATTTGCCCCTCAACATTCCGGTGCGCTTGCTTCACGGAAGCGCTGATCCGGACGTACCCTGGACCCAGTCCCAGAAACTTATGGATGCGCTGACATCCCAGGATGTCGAGCTGCACATAATCAAGGATGGTGACCACCGTCTGTCAGAGCCGGCAGATTTAGAACGGATGACATATGTGGTGGCGCAACTTTGTGATCAGCTATCTGCAAGCAACGCCGCCAGGCCGGCGCGATAATCCGGATATTTGAGAACAACGCCCAGTTCCCGCTTGATGCGTGCGTTCGAGACTTTCTTGGATTCCGCATAGAAACTTCGCGCCATTGCAGAAAGCTCAGCTTCGGCAATTGGAATTTCTGGCGGCGGCGAAACACCCAGCAATTCGCAGGCATGCAGAACAACATCCTGCGGCGGGGCCGGATCGTCGTCACAAACATTATAGGCCGCGCCCGGTTCGGGCCGCGCGATAGAGGCCTCCAGAACAGCCGCTATGTCTTCCACATGGGTTCGGCTGAAGACCTGACCCTCCTTGATGATGCGACGTGCTTTCCCCTGCCGTACGGTTTCGAGCGCATTGCGGCCCGAACCATAGATCCCTGCAAGACGGAAAAAGTGTATCGGCAATCCATGTTCGCGACCCAGCGCGCGCCAGCCTGCTTCTGCCGCAACGCGCCGCGCACCGCGTTCCGTCGCCGGGTCTGGAGTCGCGCTTTCATCGACCCAGTCACCACCCCTATCGCCATAAACACCGGTCGTTGAAAGATAACCCGCCCACACAATTTGTCTGGCGCGCGCGGCAATATCGGCGGCATGAAGATCGAGCACCGGATCACCAGCCGGCCCCGGAGGCGCGGAACTCAAAAGATGGGTCACGCCATCAAGCACAGCCAAATCCGCCAATGGTGAGGCAGAATCAAAAAGACACGCCTCAATCCCGGATTCGCGCAAAAGTTCAGCCTTCTCAGGACTGCGCGTGGTTCCGCGTACCGTCCAGCCCCGCGCCAGAAGCTGCTTTGCAAGGGTTCGCGCACTGAAACCAAGACCAAAGACAAACAGAACATTCGCAGACATTTTGTGCCCCGCTCCCAGACATGATTTTGCGCAGACTCCACCGCGCTGCTAGACCCTTTCCTGTACAATAGGAGCCTGCATGTTGCGCCGTCCATCAATCCCCGTCGCGAAGCTTGTCGCGGCCCTGCTCGGGTTCACCGTGGTCACACTCGGACCAGCGCATGCTCAGACACGATTGTCCGAGCTGCCCACGACCGAGGCCTACCGCACCTGTATCCTTGAAACGCAGAAGGATACCGAAGTCGGTTTTGAAGCAGCCATTGCGTGGCGTGATGAAGGCGGCGGTCCGCCGGCAATGCATTGTGTCGCACTCGCCTTGTTCGACATGGGACAGCTTGATGAAGCGGCAAAACGACTCGAAGCGCTTGCCGACAAAATGCCGGAGGCTTCGGATGCCGAGCGGGCTTCCGTTCTGGGGCAGGCCGGCCGGGTCTGGCTGCAACTCCGCGAGCTGGACCAGGCACATACAGTCCTGAGCAAATCGCTGCAGCTCGATGGCAACGATCCCGAGCTCTGGATCGATCGCGGCGAAGTTCTGGCCCGGAGCCAGAAATTCTGGGACGCCATTGATGATTTTTCCACCGCTCTGGATCGCGCACCCGGCCATGTTGACGCTTTCATCTTTCGGGCTGCGGCCTATCGCCTGATCAATGTCGACGATCTGGCACGAGACGATATCGACCGGGTGCTCGATATCGCCCCCGAACATCCCGATGCACTTGTTGAGCTCGGCGCGCTCTATGCCAAGAGTGGCGCCCTGGACGATGCACGAGCTGTCTGGATTCAGGTGCTTTCACTTGCGCCCAATTCTCCCGCAGCTCAGGCAGCGCGCAGCGGCCTCGAACAGATAGACGTGAAGGTCGAATAAGCCGCCCGCCGCGCCCGGGTCAAAAATCCGGGTTGGCGTAGTGCTTGGGTGGCGGAATGCCCGGAATATGGTCCGCCAGAATGGGTCGCATGCTGGGTCTCGATTTCACACGCGCATACCAGGATTTGGCTTCCGGAAAATATTCCCACGGAACGTCTCCAACATAGTCGACAGAGGAAATCTGTGCCGCAGCGGCGATATCGGCCATGGAGAAGCTCTCGCCACCAAGCCAATTCCGTCGCTCTATCAAAAACTCGATATAGGACAGGTGAGTCGCGATATTCGCATGCCCGGCACGGATCGCAGAAGATGACGGTGCGCCGAGCCCGAGGAAACGTTTGTTGACCTTCTCATCCACGAGGTTGACCGTCACCTCGCGCTGAAACTTGAGATCGAACCAAGCCGTCAGCCGTCTGATCTCTGCACGTTCCTGAGCGTTGTTACCCAACAATTCAGGGGTCGGTGTTGTCTCTTCGAGATACTCACAGATGGCCGTGGACTCGGCGATCACCAATGGCGGGTTCTCATCCAGACCCGCTTCGATCAACACCGGAACTTCGCCAGCCGGGTTGAGCGCAAGAAATTCGTCCCGCCGCTCCCAGACTTTTTCAAGCTCCAGTTCGAAGGGAAGCTTCTTTTCGCCGAGCACAATGCGAACCTTGCGCGCAAAGGGGCAGAGCCAAAGATGATAGAGGGTTCGCATTTCGCCGGAACCCTAACCGAGCACCACGATTCAGGGGAAGCGCCTCGGACACATCCACATAATGCCAAAGTGCCGAATCGCCAGTCATCGTGAGAATGTGACACTTGCAAAATTGCAAACCCAACGACTGGACCATGTCGGCCCGTCCAACGGAAACATCGATATGCGCGTCGTCTTTATCGGATCGGTTTTGTTCAGCCGTACGGTGCTGACAACACTAAGAGACCTGTCGGGAATAGAGATCACAGGTATCGTGACCCGCAGCAGTTCCCCTCATGGCAGCGATTTCACTTCCTTGACCGACATAGCTGAAACGATGCGCGTGCCATGCCTTGAGGCTGATGACACCGGGACCGATGAATTATCCCGTTGGATCGGAAAATATGCGCCCGACGTGATCTTCTGTGTTGGATGGAACCGGATTTTGCCGGTGGAGATTCTTGAAATCCCGACCAACGGCGTGATCGGTTATCACCCCGCTGCGCTGCCCCACAACCGCGGGCGTCATCCAATTATCTGGGCCCTTGCTCGTGGGCTCCCACAAACAGCCTCGACATTTTTTCTCATGGACGAAGGCGCAGATACAGGCGCCATTGTCGATCAAGAGCCCGTGCCAATTGGCGAAGATGATGACGCCGGAATGCTCTATGCACGGTTACAAGACATGGCCCCGGCTCAGTTGCAGAGATTCGTTCCCAAACTGCTCGACGGCACGCTGATCCCAAAACCTCAGAACCCCGAAACTGGCAATAACTGGCGCAAACGCAGCGCCGAAGACGGCCGGATAGACTGGCGCATGTCTGCTGTGGATATTCGCAATCTGGTGCGCGCACTGGCACCACCGTATCCCGGCGCAACCTGCCAGCAGGACGGACGTGACGTGGTCATTCACAAGGTCGAAATTGTCGCCGAGACCTCACAAAATCTGGAGCCCGGCAAAATTCTCGAAGCTGGGTCCTCGGGAATTTTGGTGAAATGCGGCGACTGCGCCGTCCGCATTCTCGAACATGACTTTGATACACTCCCGCAGGCAGGACGTTATCTATGAGCACAATCCTTGTTGTTGCCCCTCACCCTGATGATGAAACCCTTGGGTGTGGCGGCACGATGCTTCGCCACATTGCCCAGGGAGATGACGTGCATTGGTGCATCGTGACGACCATGCAGGAATCCGCTGGCTATTCGGTAGCTCAGATCGAGGATCGTGAGAAAACAATCCAGGCCGTATCTGCCCATTATGGTTTTTCGGAGATACACAGGCTTGGGTTCACAGCGGCAAACCTCGATCAGTTGCCCCGTTCGGAACTGGTCACAGGTTTCTCCCAAATCATGTCAGAGGTCGCGCCCCAGCGGATATATCTGCCACACCCATCAGACAGCCATAGTGACCATCGCATTACATTCGAAGCGGCGGCTGCCTGCACAAAGTGGTTCCGATACAACTCAATCCGTCAGGTTTTTGCCTACGAAACCTTGTCGGAAACCCGCTTTGGGATCGATCCAAGTGTTCAGGCCTTCCAGGCCAACCACTATGTCGATATCACGGAGCATCTCGAAGGCAAGGTCACTGCTCTCTCGCTCTATGGAGATGAGTTTGCCCCCCACCCGTTTCCGCGTAGCGAAGACGGCGTCCGGGCGTTGGCAACAATACGTGGAGGTGAAGCCGGTTGCATCGCCGCCGAAGCGTTCATGCTGCTCCGGGCGTTCGAAGCCTAATCGTCAGACTTTCTCTTTCCACCCCGGAAACCCCAGCCCAGAATGCTTACGCAAAACGCAATGATGACCCAGATGAAGGTCAACGGCAGGGCAATAATTCCGACCGGCGGCACAACAAAAATCAAAACAATCGACACAAAGAACGCAGCTAGCGCGACAGCCATGGTCAGCGCCCTCCGAGATGCTTATCGAGAAAGACCGCAAGATCGGCAACACTCCGTCGGGCTTCATCAATGACCCCGGAATATCCAAAATAGGCGTGCAGCACGCCGGCATAAACTTCCAGCTCGTGAGGATGACCGGCCTCGGTCAGCATCTTTGCAAAATTCAGTGAATCATCCCGGATCGGGTCGAGCTGGGCGGCCTCAATCAAAATAGGCGGAAGGCCGGCAGGGTCAGCATGGATGGCAAAGGCACGCGGGTCCGCACGATCCGCCGGGTCGGTGACATAACCGTCATAGACCATCTGGGTATAGGCATTGGTCAGCATGAAATCGCCGCCACCCAATTCGTTCATGGAGTCTGATTCCAGATTATAATCGAGCACCCCGTAGAGCGACGCCACGGCGCGCAGCAAATCGCCGCGTCCTTTGTCCCGCAGCGTAAGTGCGGACCCGAGTGCCACACTGGCACCGGCAGATGCACCGCCCACGGCGATGCGCGTTCCATCCAGTCCCCACTTGGCGCCGTTCGCGGCAATCCATTCGAGCACCGCAACGATCTCATCAACCGGATCGGGAAATGTGTGTTCGGGCACATGAAGATAGTCAGCGCTGATCACCGCACCGCGCCAGTCGTCGGCCAATTGCCGCATCTGCAAATCATTGGTGCGCGGGCCGCCAATGCGGAACCCGCCGCCATGTAGGTACACAAAAACCGGGAGATCGCCTTCATCGTCGGGCTTGTAGAACTGCACTGGCACATCACGAAACGGACCGGGAATCGTTCGGGCTTCGTTCACGGCCATGACCGGACCCCCCTGATTCCAGACGGTTCGTGCCGCTTCGGCACGTTCGCGATTCTCGGCGATCGTTTCGCCCGGCCCGCCCAGGTCGGCCACGATCTCGGCATTCCGCGCCAGAGCCTCTGCTTGTTGTGGATCGATCAATGCATGGGGATTGTTGGCTGTTTCACTCGGCATGGTCTGCTCCCTGTATTTGGGTATCGGTTAACCCAGCCGCGGCGTCAAAACCAGCAATGTTTGCGTTGGCTACCCAAATTTGGGCAAAAACCCGAATAGTGAAGCCGTCACATAGGCCGTCGGCGCGACGACCGACAGAAGAAACGCAGAGAACCGCAAATCGCGCTCCCAGCCCTTCGGAAACAAGAGAACAAACACCGAAAGATTTGCAAAAACGGCAACAACTGCCGCGCCTTTCGCCAACACGCTATCCGTCCCGGCGAGGTATCCAAACAGGAGCGCGCCAACAAACACCATACTGAAATAGAACCCCAATACGGAATTCTCTTCCTCGGTTTCGGCGGAGTCACGCAATTGATCGGTGTGTAGATCAACTGCGACAGACCGGCGCTCGCGCGCAGGCAACACGGCTCGTGTTTTGCCAAACAGGCCCGTCACGCGCCGCGAGAGCCAGGCTCCGAACCCGGCTCTTTGAACAGTCCTTTCGAGCTTCCGCGCCATAACACCACGACCCAATCACTAAATAGTTTGAGCCTGTCTAGGAGACGCCCGCGCCTTGTCGAAAGGCGTACCCGCCGAACAAACCAAACATCAGCAGGACTGACGGCAAAACAACAAACTTCAACAAGGTAACAACCCGGCTACTTGTATCCCAGTCGGTGCGGGTGGCTAACCACCATGCCACCGAGTTCACGATAATCGTGCCAACAACAATCAGCTCGATCAGAGGTGCATTCTGGAATGCCAAAGGCACAACAATAAGGTGAACCAGAAAGGTTATACCGACCAGCCAGGCGCGAATGGTGTCTTCCATCCTGGCCTGCATCTCGGCCTGCTTCGCAACCGCGAGCTTCCTGTCATATTGCGCACGTGCGTCATCGGGAAGACGGGCAATCTCGTCCCGGAAATACGATAACTCCCGCGCCAGCTTTTCATCTTCGTTCTCGGGAACAAGTTTGTTCACACGATCCCAGAATCGCGTCCAGGTGCTCTTTGGCGTGAAGTCAGAAGACCGCAGATTCCGAACTGGCGGAGGATGTCGCTCCGACGGCGGGGCTTCAACCGCACCTTGTACCTTCAACCTCCGCCGAGAGAGCCACGCCAGGAGTCCCGCTCGCTGAACAGTCGTTTCGAGCTTTCGCGCCATAACACCGAACCAAACAATGTTCCTGCCGCAACCATATCATTTATCGCGAAAACGCCAGCATTGAAGTGTTTCAGCGACCCGTGAACGCAGTGTTATAAGCAGCCATCTTCTCTGTCTTCAGGCTGAATACGATGCCGCTTTTCGAAATCTTCGTTCTTGCCGCCGTTCAGGGCATCACCGAGTTTCTGCCGGTGAGCTCCTCGGGACATCTGCGCATCACGTCCGACATTCTGGGCCTGTCCGAAAACACGCTGGTCATGGATGTGGCCGTACATGTGGGCACACTGTTTGCGGTGATGCTGTATTTCTGGCGTGACCTGGTGATGATGCTCGCGGGGCTTGGCGCAACAGCACGCGGACGAAAACACGAGGGCGGGCGGCTGGCCGGATTTCTGGTGGTTGCCACAATCCCCGTCGTGCTCGCCGGATTTTTCGGACAAGCCCTGATCGAGAACACATTGCGCACGGTGGAAATTGTCGGCTGGACCACAATCGGGTTCGGCGTGCTGCTGTTTCTGGCCGACCGCAGCGGCATGCGGATCCTGCGGCTTGAACACATGAACCTTCCCAATGCCGTAATTATCGGTGTGGCGCAGGTACTCGCACTCATTCCCGGCACCAGTCGATCGGGAATCACGATCACCGCTGCGCGGTTTCTAGGCTATGACCGGACCGATGCCGCCCGGTTCTCAATGCTGCTGTCCATCCCGGCGATTGCCGGCGCTGGCCTGCTGATCGGCTTACAGCTTCTCGAAAGCGAAAATGCGCTGCTCACCCGCGACGCACTGATCGCGGCTGCGCTTTCCTTTGTAACGGCCCTGGCTGCTATCGCGCTATTTCTGCGCTGGCTGCGTTTTGCCGGGTTTGGCCCATTCGTAATTTATCGCATTGCGATCGGCGGCGTGCTGCTCGCATGGACATACGGTGCCTTCTAATTCACGACATCGAGGCGCGCCCGATCCGTCCTCCCTTGCGGTATCGGTGAAGATACGTCGGCAGGATCGTGCGCATCGCGGTCGCCTGCACGCCCAGATCAGCCAACGTGTTTGCGTCATCTGAAACGACATTGTCTTCACGAAGCGACTTCATCGAATCGCGCGTCACGGGAGGGTTTGGTAACAATCCTGCAAAGGTCGCCTGGATATCACCAATAAAAAAGGGAACCGGCACCAGGAAACGTTTGCGACGGACTTCATGCAGCATCAATTCCATGAGATCCGCATAACTCGCAACCTCAGGTCCGCCAAGTTCATAGGTCTGGCCAGCCGCGCCGTCATCCAGAAGTGTGGCCATGATCGCGTCAGCCACGTCAGCCACATAAACGGGCTGAAAACGGGTTTTGCCGCCGCCAAACAGAGGCAAGGCCGGCAACATACGCGCCATACCACCAAACAGATTGAAGAACCCGTCTTCCTGCCCGAAGATCACTGAGGGGCGGACGATGGTCGCAGCCGGGAATGCGTCGCGAACTGCGGTTTCGCCAGCTGCCTTGGAGCGGGAATACTCGGACAACGCAATTTTTGATGCGCCAATCGCCGATACATGCACCAGAGCCTTGCAGCCGGCATCTGTCGCCGCCCGGGCAACCGCCTCGGCGGCATCCACATGCAGGGCTTTAAAAGTCTGCTTCTTTCGTTGGGCAAGTATGCCAACCAGATTAATCACGGCATCCGAGCCCGCAACCACACGACGAATGGCAGCCTCGTCCTTGATGTCGCAGGCAACCGGGGTCACCTGACTTACCTGACCAAGGGTTTTGAGATGTTTGGCGCCTTCCGGGTCTCGCACAGCGACCTGGACCACAATATCGCGATCCGCCAACCGCTCGACCACATAGCGACCCAGGAAGCCCGAACCACCAAAAACCGTTATCCGTCGAAATTTCATCACGCTGCTCCCATCCTGCCCATTGCGGACTGAACCGCTGTATAGCGCCGGGTTACCCGCTCTGCCAAGCACAGGAGTTGTTGACACAGGCAAGTGCTAGGCGTTAGCAACCGCCCGCTTGGCATGCGATCTGTGCCCTCACAACCCGGATGCGCGTTTTGGATATCGAACTTCACCAGCACGACTTGCCCGACGGCCTCGATCTCGGCGACACCATTGCTGTCGACACCGAAACCATGGGGCTCAACCTGCTGCGCGACCGGCTTTGCCTGGTCCAGCTATCCGCTGGCGACGGGGTCGCCCATCTGGTCCAGTTCCCGGCCAGTGAAGGCGATTCCTACGACGCCCCCAACCTGAAGGCGCTCCTGGCAGACAGAAACCGACTGAAACTCTATCATTTCGCCCGGTTCGATCTCGCGGCCATCAAGCGATATCTGGATGTTGATGCCTCCCCGGCCTATTGCACCCGCACAGCCTCCCGCCTCATTCGCACCTTCACCGACCGACATGGATTGAAGGATCTCTGCCGCGAAATGCTCGGTGTCGAGATTTCCAAGCAGCAACAGAGCTCCGACTGGGGTGCTGACAAATTGAGCCGCGAACAGCAGGAATATGCCGCCAATGACGTGTTCTTTCTGCACGAGCTGAAAACACGCCTCGACGTGATGCTCGAACGCCATGATCGCGTCCATCTGGCCCAGGCCTGTTTTGATTTCCTGCCCGCACGTGCCGCGCTCGATCTTGCTGGCTGGCCGGATATCGATTTGCTCGCCCACAGCTAAACCACGGATCCGGACTGACGTGAATCGGTGTGAAGTTTGACGATTCACAGCATTCAACCCATACTGCAACTGATTGATTCGCGTAGGTTTCTTCCCGATCCGACGCGTCCGCTCAGCGCTGCAACAAAATGATCGATAGACCCGTGACCGGGACCGAAAAACCAACACTAAAACCAGCGAACGCGCCTGCATCGACCAGCGATATAGACGCTGCTCAACGCGTATTTCGGCTTGAAGCTGAAGCCCTTCGCATTATGGGTGATGGTCTGGACGCAACATTCGTCCATGCCGTTGATCTGATTCACAATGCCAAGGGCCGAACCGTCGTGACCGGCATGGGCAAGAGCGGACATATCGCACGCAAGATATCCTCGACACTGTCGAGCACCGGAACGCCGTCCTTCTTTGTACATCCCGGTGAAGCCAGTCACGGCGATCTGGGTATGATCACACCGGACGATGTCGCACTGGCCCTCTCGAACTCCGGCGAAACACGCGAACTCAGCGACGTGCTCAACTATTGCCGGCGCTTCAAGGTTCCATTGATCTCGATCACTGCGCGGATGGAAAGCACTCTCGCTGACAACAGCGACTGCACGCTTGTTCTACCCCCCGTTGCTGAGGCCTGCCCGATGGGTCTGGCCCCAACAACCTCAACGACCGCCATGCTTGCCATGGGCGATGCGCTGGCCGTCGCACTGCTCGACCGTCGTGGCTTCACAGCTGAGGACTTTCAGGTGCTGCACCCCGGCGGAAAACTCGGCCAGAACCTGCTGCGGGTTGAGGATTTGATGCATGACGGTGAAGACTTGCCTCTGATCGCAATCGACGGCCGTGTTTCAGATGCCCTGTTCCTGATGACCAACAAGGGCTTTGGCTGTGCTGGCGTGGTCGATGATCAGGGTGACCTGATCGGAATCATCACTGATGGCGACTTACGGCGCCACATGTCGAACACATTGGTAAGCCTAAGCTGTGGCGAGATCATGACAGCAAACCTGAAAACCATCCGCAGTCAGGCCCTCGCGTCCGAAGCGCTCGGCTTGATGAATGCCACCAAGATCACGAGCCTCTTCGTGGCGAATGATCGGTCACCGGTTGGTATTTTGCACATCCATGACTGTTTGCGCGCGGGACTCGCCTGACAGCGGTATGAGTGAACCTGAGATCACGGCAGACCCCAACATCCCTTCGGGCGAGACGCAACTTACCCGACGCAGGCGCATGAGCGAGGCACCAAGATCGCGCCGCAGCGGGTTTGGCCGCTCACGCATCGTCGCAACCATGAAATATCTACTTCCCGGGCTGGCATTTGCCATGCTGGTGCTGGTGGCGGTCTGGCCTCGCCTGCTCCCCGACGAAGATCGATTCCGCATTGATCTGGCTGCAGTCGGCCCAACCGGTGGAAGCAAACCTCAGGTTCTCAATCCGCGCCTCCAGGGAATGGATTCGGAGCAACGGCCGTTTCAGATCACTGCCGATCTCGGCGCACGCAGCCAGAATGAGGGCGGCGAAGAGATCTATGACCTGACCAATCCAAAAGCCGATATTGTTCTCAAAGACGGTACCTGGGTCGCGTTGAATGCAAATGACGGGCGGTTCGAGTCCAACTCCAATACACTCTATCTGGCCGGGAACGTGAACCTGTTTCACGACGAAGGATATGAATTCCAGACCACAACAGCTCGGGTCAATATGGATGACAGCACCGCATCAGGAGACGAACATGTTGACGGGCAAGGCCCGTTCGGAATCCTGAAGGCGGAGGGATTTCGCGTCCTCGAATCAGGAGACCGGATAATCTTCATCGGACCTGCCACGCTGACTGTTTTTGAAGGAGCGCCGCCGCAATGATCCGCCTGCTCAGTTTGTTCCTTCTCGCCGGATTTATATGGCTGCTCGGACCACAAAGCAGTCATGCCCAGACCCTGGGCTTTAGTCAGGGCGGCGATGGCCCGATCCACATCGAGGCTGATGATGGCATTGAATGGCAACGTTCAAAGCAACTCTACCTTGCGCGCGGCAACGCCAAAGCGAGTCAGGGCGGTGTCGTGGTTGAAGGGGATGAACTGATCGCTCACTACAGACCCAATGCCGAGGGTGAAAACGAAATCTATCGCATCGACGCCAATGGAAATGTCCGCATCATTTCTGAAACGGAAGTCGCGCAATCCGACAAGGCTGTCTATGACATCGATGGGGGCGTCCTGTTTCTGACCGGCGACACGGTCCGCCTCGACACGGCCGAAGACACCATCATCGCACGCGACAGCCTGGAATATTACGAGCAGCGCCAGTTGGCAGTCGCGCGCGGCGATGCACTCGCCATTCGCGATGATCGCCGACTTCGCGCCGATACCCTGACAGCGCATTTCGGCGAAGGCGGACGCCAGGCATCGATGGAGCGTATCGAGGCACTCGGCAATGTTCTTGTCTCGACACCCACCGACATCGTGCGCGCCGAAAAGGGTGACTACAATCCCGATCGGGGGCTGGCAACGCTCACCGGGAATGTGAAGATTACGCGCGGAGAGACACAATTGAACGGCGAACGCGCAGAGGTTAACTTGAAGTCCGGTGAAAGCCGACTTCTCTCTTCGCGTCCCGGTGAACGGGTACGCGGATTGTTTTTACCCAAGTCCAGTTCCGGTAACGGCGCAGGGCCAAATTCCAACACTGGCACGACTGGGAAACCATGAACGAACCGCGATTGACCAGAAAGACCGAAGATAACGGCGCGCCGCGCCTGGTGGCCGATAACCCGGGCCTCGTTGCCAAAAACCTCGGCAAGCGGTTTCGCAAGCGTCCTGTTATTAGAGACGTATCGCTTCAGGTCCGCCAGGGAGAAGCTGTCGGACTTCTGGGCCCAAATGGTGCTGGCAAGACAACCTGCTTCTACATCATCACCGGCCTACTCACCCCGGACGCAGGTTCCATCTCGCTTGATGGCCACGACATCACCGAATTGCCCATGTACCGCCGCGCCCGCCTCGGTGTTGGCTATCTGCCGCAGGAAGCTTCGATTTTTCGGGGTCTCTCAGTGGAACAGAACATCCGCTCAGTGCTGGAGGTGATCGAGCCTCAGCGTGATCGCCGTGAAGCCATGCTTGATGATTTGCTGGCTGAATTTTCGATTTCCCATCTTCGCCGAACGCCCGCACTGGCCTTGTCAGGTGGTGAACGCCGACGTGTGGAAATCGCCCGCGCACTCGCAAGTCAGCCCCATTTCATGCTGCTCGACGAACCACTTGCCGGAATTGATCCGATTGCCGTCTCCGACATTCGCGACCTTGTGAAACACCTGAAAAATCGCGGTATTGGCGTCCTGATCACCGATCATAACGTCCGGGAAACACTCGATATTGTTGACCGGGCCTATATCTTGCATGAAGGTTCGGTGCTAATGAGTGGTGACCCGTCGGAAATTGTGTCTCATTCGGACGTCCGGCGTGTTTACTTGGGCGAAAGATTCAGTCTGTAGAAGTCCTTAACCATGGCTCTGACACCGCGTCTCGACTTCCGCCAGACGCAGGCGCCGGTCATGACGCCGCAGTTACAGCAGGCCATAAAGCTGCTGCAACTGTCCAATCTTGAACTGGCTGCCTTCGTTGAAGGTGAACTCGAAGAAAATCCCCTGCTTGAGCGGGAAGAGTCTCTTATTGCCAATGCCGAGCCGTCGGATGCCCCTGAACCCACGCGGAGCGACGATGGCGATGCGGCGACTCTTTCAGAACGCGAGGAACTTCCGTCTACGGAAGCGCCTCTTGATAGCGACTACACCAATGTCTACCCCGATGACCCATTCCGTCCCGCAGGCGGCACGGCGCCAGCCGCCCGTGGCGACAGTGATTCAATGCCCGGCATTGATCAGACCATGGCCAGTGAAGTTACACTGCGCGAGCACCTGACCGAGCAGCTCGATCTTTCCATTGGTGATGCCACACAGCGCCTGATCGGACGCGCGATGATAGATTCCATTGATGAGCGCGGATATCTGATCACCTCAACCGAGGAATTATCCGAACAGCTAGGTTGTGAAATCAAGCTGGTCGAAACTGTCCTGATAACCCTCCAGACGTTTGAGCCCACCGGGGTGTTCGCGCGGGACCTCATTGAATGCTTTTCCCTGCAACTTGCCGAACGCAACCGCCTGGATCCGGCGATGGCGGCCATGCTCCAGAACCTGGACTATCTGACAAAACATGACCTGCCTGGATTGCGACGCATTTGCGGGGTCGACGAAGAAGACCTAACCGATATGCTTGCCGAGTTGCGGACGCTCGACCCCAAGCCAGGCTCCGCGTTCGACGAAGGCGCCGTGGAGTATGTCACCGCAGATGTGATGATGCGCACCAAACAGGGCGGCGGCTGGGAAATCGAACTGAACAACGACACATTGCCCCGTGTCCTCGTGAATCGCGCCTACTACGCGGAAATCAATGATCTGGCGCAGGAGAAAGATGACAAGGCTTTCGTTCAGGAGAAATTTCAGTCCGCGAACTGGCTCGTTCGCGCCCTCGATCAGCGAGCACGGACCATCCTGAAAGTGGCGACTGAAATCATCCGCCAGCAGGATGCCTTCTTTCGCCATGGAGTTAGCCACCTCAAGCCACTTGTGCTCGCCGATATCGCAGCTGCTGTGAAACTTCACGAAAGCACAATCAGCCGGGTCACGACCAACAAGTACATGGCGACACCACGTGGATTGTTCGAACTGAAATACTTCTTCACCACTGCCATCAACAGCAGCGAAGGTGGTGATCAGCATTCAGCAGAGGCCGTGCGTCACAAAATCAAATTGATGATCGACAACGAATCTTCAAAGTCGATCCTGTCTGACGACAAAATCGTGAAGATCCTACGTGACGATGGTGTTGAGATTGCCCGACGAACCGTCGCCAAGTACCGGGATTCATTGAAGATTCCATCCTCTGTGGAACGCCGTCGAATGAAACGCGCCGCCGGCTGAATATGACCTGCAAACCCGCGCCCGCCTTGAAGTTTCAGCCGCGCGCACCATCTGAAAGATGTGGGTTTTCGCGGTATTGACAGGGCTTGGGGCCGTGACTAAGTTCCGCGCCGCACCACATCACCGCCCCACGAATGGTCGCCACAGACCGATCAAAGAAGGATGGGTGGCCCGGGAATTCGTCCGGGACGAGGTCAGACAGACATAGCGACGACAGTTCCACGCCCCGGATGGTCCAATCCGGCGCTCTCAGTTTCAACAACCAAAGTGGGTTTGAACCTTGCAGATTACCGTCACAGGACAACAGATCGACGTGGGTGAAGCGCTCCGCCTCCATATCGAGGATGCGATCGAAGCCACAACCGATAAGTATTTCTCGGACGCGATCGACGCCACCGTTGTCATATCTCGCGAAAGCTTCCGCATTCGCGCGACGATCAGCATGCATGTCGGCCGCGGAATCCACGTCCGCGCCCACGAAGAAGCGGATGAGGCCTATGCGGCCTTTGATGTTGCGCTGGCCCATCTTGCAAAACGCCTGCGGCGCAACAAACGACGCCTGCGCGATCATCACAATCGCGACGTGCAGAGCGCACCTGCCAATGCACCGGAATATATTCTGGCGCCACAGAACGAAGAAGACGAGACTTCGGACGGCACTATGGCCCCCGACAATCCCATCATCATTGCAGAAAACCAGACGACCATTGAAAGCCTGACGGTTTCGGAAGCGGTCATGCGGCTTGATCTGGCAGACACATCCGCCTTTGTGTTCCGCAATGCCAAACATAGCGGTCTGAGCGTGGTCTACCGCCGCAATGACGGAAATATAGGCTGGATCGACACACCGGAAACCGAGGCCTGACAGGCGCCCATGGAAATCGAAGACATCCTCCAGCGCAACGCGGTGATCGCCAGTCTGCGCGCCACCAGCAAGAAGCAGCTCCTTCAGGAACTCTCGAAAGCTGCGGCGAGCGCATTTGATCTGGATTCACGGCAGGTGTTCGATATCCTGTTGGAACGCGAACGTCTGGGCTCCACTGGCGTGGGCTCAGGACTGGCAATTCCGCATGGCAAGTTGCCAAAACTCAAAGGGCTGCACGGCCTGTTCGTACGGCTTGAGAAGCCCGTCGAATTCGACGCCATTGATGACGAACCCATCGATCTCGTCTTCCTGCTCCTGGCGCCGGAAGGTTCAGGTGCGGACCACCTGAAAGCGCTGGCCCGGGTGTCCCGCATCCTGCGCGACCGGGCGTTCTGTGAAAAATTGCGTGGTTCAGACAACCCAGATGCGATCTTTGCGTTGCTGGTGGAAGCCGGCAACTCAACTCCCGATCAGTTCCGAGCGGCGAGCTAGGGTCCCGGACCCCAATCATTCGACACAAACGCCAAACCCTCAGTGAACGCTGACGGGCTCCATGTCATGTTGCTTGACTGCGGCAAAGGCCACATCACGACCTGCCATCATGCCGATCTCACTGCCATCAGCACTGTGAATGGCATAGACCTTCTGTCCCTCCACCACGGCGGGACGCACATAGGCCACACGGTCCAGACCAAGCTCAGCAAACTGCTCAGGCGAGATTTCCTCAATCAGCTTCTCAGGGGTTTCGTTGTTCACTGAACCTCTCCTTTTGTATCGACGGTAACCCCGGACGCTTCGCCGGTGTCGCCACCGATTTCGATCTTTCGGATATTGCGTTCGGGCTGCGGCAGGACGACATCAATATTGAGCAATCCATTGTCCAACGATGCGGCGGATACTTCGACCCCGTCGGCCAGCACAAAGCTGCGCCTGAACATCCGCGTCGCGATCCCACGATGCAGATACTCACGATCATCTTCCGCTGCCTGCTGACCCGAGACCGTCAACTGATTGTCCTCAAGCTGGATGTCCAGATCGTCACGGGTAAAGCCGGCGACGGCCAGGGTGATCCGCAAACGCGTCTCACCAGTGCGTTCGATATTGTAGGGCGGATAGCCATCCGAAGAGGCTTTGGTAATGCGTTCCAGCGTCCGTTCGAATTCATCGAATCCGAGCAACAGCGGGTTTCTTAGTGGAGACAAGCGATTCATGCCGTCACTCCTCCTTGATGAGCGAGTTACGGGCCGCGCCAGCACAGCACTATCTGCACCGTTGCGGTCCTGCCGGGCCCTAGACTGGCACCCGATGATTTTCAGGCCGAAGCTCAATTGAGCCTCCGACGATGCACTGCATTTGGTTCCGAAACGGTAAATTTCAAGGGCTGCTGGCCTTCATCGGCCTGATGAATTCAGCTGACTGCATCAAGGTCCGAAACATCAGAGCGTCACGATTGCCATCCGCTGCAAGTCGATCCAGACGATCCCAGGCCGCATCGGTCCGGTGGCGGGCCAACCGGTATGGGTCCGGCGGCTGCCACGCCAACGCCGGTGAGGCTGCAATAGGGTTGGGGATGTCGGCATGTGCTTTTTGCGCCGGTTGCCCTGGCTTCAAGTCCGGCGTCACGTGCACCACAGCCGACATCCCTGACCCTGCAAACGTTACGTGGAATGGCGACTGCAATGGCGCGCCATCACTCAGGACGAGCGTCGCAACAAAAGTCGCGATGGGCAATCCACCCAAAAGTAAGGCTACCAGTGCAAGTCCACGCATCGTCTCTCCTCCCTGACAGGGCTAAAAGTATGATGCGAGACCAACGGGGCGACGGCAGGGCTGGAATAAGGCAATTCCGAGAACGTCTATTTAGCCCGGAAATGCAGCCTCGGGCAGCCCCGCAACACCGACATCCAACGCAAACAGCGCGCCAGCCAGGGGTTCTCGGGCAAGCTCGTCGGTCGACAGCATGATCTTCGCCGAGGTGACATAGAGTGTACGCAGGTCCGGCCCGCCAAACATGGGACAGGTGGGACGTGATACAGGCAGTGCGACCATTCGATCCTCGGTGCCATCGGGGTTGAAGCGGGTGATCCGCGAACCCCGGAATTCTGCGACCCACAGACCTCCTTCGGCATCGACAATCGCACCATCAGGCGTGCCACGACCCGGTTCGTCGGGAAGCCGGGCAAAAACCTCTTCGTGGGATATGTCGCCGGTTTCCGGGTCATAATTCCATGTACGTATCGTACGTGTGGGAGAATCCGCAGCATACATACGCGTGCCATCGGGCGACCAGCAGAGCCCGTTGGAGACCAGAACCCCGTCGATCATGCGGTGAATCGACCCGTCTCCATCCAGCCGATAGAACGCGCCCACTGGTTCTCGCTCGAAATAACTTTCGGGCGGTCCCTCGGGATCATGCATCGATCCGGCCCAGAAACGTCCTTGCCGGTCCGCTCGACCATCATTGAGACGGCTTTCTGGATGATCGGGTTCGGGGTTTGCGATCCACTCCAGCCGGTCCACGCCGGGTGTCAGATACGCAAACCCGTCCCGCAGCCCACCGACCAGCCCGCCGCCCTTTCGCAGCACGATCGAACCGATTTCCTGAGAGACCGGCCAGGCCTCATCCCTACCGGTGGCAGGATCATAGCGATGCAGCGCCGGCGCCTTGATATCGATCCAGTAGAGCACCTGTTCGTCCACCGACCAGACCGGGCTCTCGCCCAGAATCGCGCCGGTCTCGATGACCTGCAGAATATTGGCGTCTTCCATGGGTTGCATTCCCTTTCATCTGTCTTTGCTGACCTGTCTTTCCCGCGACATCAAGCCGTGTCACGATACACATACAAAGCCGGGCGAAACCATCGCGCGGAACAACAAAAACATACGGGGAGACAGCGCCATGATCGTCGACGCGCGCACCTACGCCATCCAGCCGGGCCAGATGCCGGCATTCCTGAAGAATGTCGAAGAGGTCGGCCAGCCGCTGCAGCGCAAGCACGGCTTCGAACCGGCAGGCTATTTCACCGTCGAAACCGGGGCCATCAATTCCGTCGTCCATTACTGGAAATGGGAAAACGCGCAGGTGCGGCAGGACTGCCGGGCTTCGCTCTACAATGACCCGGAATGGACTGACTATCGCAATGGCAGCTCCGACAAGCTGGTCTCCCAGCAGAACCGCCTGCTGCAGGCCACCGACGTGGTCGAACCCTTCTCCTTCATGGGAAATGGCAGCGCCAAGGGCTTCGTCGACGAGCGCACCTACACCATTCAATACGCCCAGGTGCCCAACTATGTTGCCGTCACCAAGGCGCTGGCCAAGCCGGTTGTCGACGATGCCGGCTGGCAGCTGATCGGCTACTTCTCCTCGATCACCGGCAAGATCAACCAGGTGGTGCATCTCTGGTACTGGGACAGTCAGGCTCAGCGCGAGGAACGCCAGATGAAGGCGGTCACCGATCCGCGCTGGCAGATCTATCAGGCCGGCAATGGTCACCGGGTCGTCGACCAGCAGAACCGCTATCTGGTGCCAACGTCGTTCTCGCCGATCAAATAGTGACGCCGCCGACCCGAAAGAAATCGCTGCGCCCCGTCGACGCCGCGACCATGGTGCTCTGGCGCCGCCGCCGCAGCGGGACCCTCGAGGTTCTGATGGGGCGGCGCCACCGCAAACATGTGTTCATGCCGCACGCCTATGTGTTTCCCGGCGGGCGCGTCGACCGAGCCGACAACACGCTGCAGCCCGCCAGCGCCCTGCCCGCGGATGTGGATGCGCGGCTGCAACGCGGCGCCAACCCGACCCGGGCGCGCGCCATCGCGGCCGCCGCCGTGCGCGAGACTTACGAGGAAACCGGATTGTTGCTGGGGGCCGAAGACACGGACGCACCGGGCGGCTACCGCCCACATCTCGGCACCCTCGATTATTTCTTCCGTGCGATCACACCACCCGGCCGGCCGCGTCGCTTCGATGCGCGTTTCCTGGTGGCCGAAGCCGCCGACCTGACCGGCGAGATCGGCACCGGCGACGGCGAATTGCTGGACGTAGAATTCCGTTCGCTGGACGACACCCGTGCGCTCGACATCGCCGGCATCACCCGGATCGCGCTGGCCGAATTCGAACGCTGGATCGCGCAACCGCACGAGCCAGACCCCGAACGGGTCGTCCCACTCTCGAAGTTTGTTCGTGGGCGATATTACATCACACCGGAATAAGCATGATCCGCCGGGTGATCGCACTCCTGACCCTGCTTCAGTTAATCTCGACGGGCATGATTTTCCCGACCGCGATTCTGCCGGTCATGCCTCGCGTACCACCACGCACGAGACTGTTGGAAGATCAAGAATAAGCTCCTTAGTTCTTGGCCGGCCTAACTTTTAGCCAACCGATACACTTCCCCATCCGCCTTCACCCGCCCCGTCTCCACCATGTGGATCAGGTGGGCCAGCACGCTGCGGGCGGCGGCCGGGTAGAGCTTCGGATCGACGGCGGCGTACATGCGCGGGACCATCTCGGTGATGGTTGCGGGGCCGCCCGCCAACTCGGCGAGGATCTGATCTTCGCGTTCGTGGCGGTGGGCCAGCAGGGCTTTCACATAAGGTGCCGGGTCTTCGATGGGCGCGCCATGAGTCGGGATGTAGCGGCCTGCGCCGAAGTCACCGACCTTTTGCAGCGAGGCCATATAGGCGGCCATGTCGCCATCAGGCGGTGAGACGATGCTGGTGGACCAACCCATCACGTGGTCGCCGCAGAGCAGCGTGTCCTCTTCCTGCAGTGCGAAACACAAATGGTTCGAGCAATGGCCCGGTGTGTGCAGTGCCTCGACCGACCAGCCGATGCCCGTCACCACATCGCCATCGCCGACAATGTGGTCCGGCATGAAATCATAGTCCCCACCACCCTCGCTGGCGCCGTCTTCGGGGCGAGTGCCATGGGGGCCATAGGCATAGCTCGGCGCGCCGGTGGCGGCCTGCACCGCCTTCACTGCGGGCGAGTGATCGGTGTGGGTGTGGGTCACAAGAATATGGCTGACCGTCTCACCACGAATGGCATCGAGCAGCGCATCCACATGCTCGGCCAGATCAGGTCCGGGGTCGACGATGGCCACCTGCCCCGTGCCGATAATGTAAGTGCCGGTGCCGTGAAAGGTGAAGGCGCTGGGGTTGCGGGCGATCACTCGGCGGATCAGCGGCGTAATCTGGTCGGCCTTGCCGTACTCGAACTCCAGCTCGCGGTTGTAGGGAATTTCGGTGGCCATGGTTTTCTATCCTCGCTCACTTCGGTCGCGCCCGGTGTGGGTCTCTTGCCAAGCGTCGTTCCCGCGCAGGCGGGAACCCACAATCTCCGTCGGCACCCCAATCAACATCGGCGTTTATGGATGCCCGCCTGCGCGGGCATGATGATTCAAGCGTGTTTTCTCAGCTTTCCTTACGGCCCACCGCACCGCTTTTCTTCAGCGCCACGATATCGTCCGCGGCGAAGCCCCAGGCTTCCAGTGCGCTGTCGGTGTGCTCGCCCGGATTGGACGGGGCCGAATGAATCCGCCCCGGGGTACGAGAGAATTTCGGCGCCGGGGCCGGCTGGGTCACGCCGGCCACCTCGACAAAGTTTTCCCGCGCCACATTGTGCGGATGGGTGTGGGCTTCGTTCATGGCCATCACCGGAGCAAAGCAGACATCACTGCCTTCCATAATCGCGACCCATTCGTCGCGGGTCTTGCCCTTGATGACCTCGGCGAACCGCGCGCGCAGTTCCGGCCAGCGCGACCGGTCCATCTGGTCGGGCAGATCGGCATCCTGCAGGCCGAGCTTTTCGAGCAACAGCGCATAGAACTTCTTTTCGATGGAGCCAATGGAAACGAACTTTCCGTCGGAACATTCGAAGGCGTCATAGAAAGGCGCACCACCATCGAGGATGTTGCTCGCACGCTGATCGGTGAAATACCCCGCCGCGTGCAGGCCATAGATCGGGATCATCAGGCTGGCCGCACCATCGACCATGCCCGCATCGATCACCTGACCCAGACCGCTGCGCTGGGTCTCATAGATCGCAGACATGATTCCGAACGCAAGGTAGAGCGCACCGCCGCCGTAATCCCCGACAAGGTTCAGGGCCGGCACCGGCTTCTCTGCCGGGCCGATGGCATGCAGCGCACCCGAAAGCGCGCAGTAGTTGATGTCGTGGCCGGCGGTTTTCGCCAGCGGGCCGGTGCCGCCAAACCCGGTCATGCGCGCATAGACCAGCTTCGGGTTTCGGGCGAGGCAGTCATCCGGGCCAAGCCCGAGCTTCTCGGTGACGCCCGGGCGAAATGGCTCGATCAGCACATCGGCACTTTCGACCAGCTTGAGCACCGTTTCCACGCCGTCGGGATGTTTCAGATCCACCGCCACGGAGGGACGCGACCGGCTGGCGAGATCAAACTCATAGCCGCGCGGCACACCCAGACCGGCATCTGCCGGCCGGTCGATCCGCACCACATCGGCACCCAGATCTGCCAGCAACATGGCGGCAAATGGCCCCGGCCCGATCCCGGCCAGTTCCACGACCTTCAGGCCAACAAGCGGGCCGCTGCGTTCTTCAGATGCGTTCGACATGGTTTTTCCCTCTGCTGCAAATTCACGCGCAATTTGCGGTGAAAGCCTGTGTGGCGCAATGGCCAAGCAGAGCACATGAAGTTAGCATCGCGATCGCAACATCATGAGGACCACGTCCATGACCAAGGCCACGCGCGGGATTGATCAGTCCGGACACCGCATCCTGATCGCGGGCGCTGCCGGCGGCATCGTGGACACGGCAGATCTGGCAGGCCAGAGCGTGCGCATTGGCGGTAGCCTGACGCCGGTGAACATCGTCAAGACAGTTGATGGCACGATCCATACTGTGGATGCCAAGACCGGGCACGACTACGGCACCATGCACGACAGCAGTACCGGTTTCGGCTGGAGCTTAGATGGCTAGCCGGTGCCGCAGGCCACGGCCCCAGCGCCGGGCAGCGCCCCGGTCCAGCAGGCTGACCGCAGAACACCTTTCACAAGCGAGATTGACGACTTTGTCATCAACTCCGGCCTGAAGGTCGGCTTCGAGGCGGGCACGCAGCCTCGGATGTCAGCGCATATCTCGTATGCCGTTTCCCATCGGTGCGGCGTGACGGACTGATCGGATATACTCCGGGCAGGCG
>JABJAG010000203.1 GCA_018666195.1 Alphaproteobacteria bacterium | reverse complement strand
GTGGCGCACTTCGCGTTGTGCCAGATGGCCAATGCCGACGCGGTCCAGGGCCGCGCCTGCGTCGCGGTCGGATAGGCGCTCGGTCAGTGACATGAAACGCGCGACCGTCAGCGGCAAGGTCCAGTCGATGGAGAGCTTCTGGGGCACATAGCCGATCTTCAACCCGGCGACCCGATGCGCGACGCCTTCATCAGGACGTTCGAGACCCAGCGCGATCTTGGCGGTGGTGGATTTCCCCGCGCCATTGGGGCCGATCAGGGTGACAACTTCGCCGCGCTGCACGGCCAGATCGACCCCGCGCACGAGCCAGCGCCCACCACGATTCAGACCGGCGTTCTCGAGTGTGACAAGGGCTCTGGTCTGTTCGAGCATGGATGGGTGGGACCTTCATTCGGTGTTGCCGTGACTTTTTGCATACGTTATACCATTACGCAAATATGTAATGGTATAACGTTTTGTTTGTTTCGCAGGGAATGCTCTCGATGTTTTTGGTTCTTTTGTGCCGGCGGTTCGGAATTGTCGGTGTTGCACTTGCGTGCTTGGTCTCGGTCCCGATTTCGTCTGCCGCTGGTGCTGACGTGAAGGTGGTGGTGTCGATCAAGCCGGTCCACGGGCTGGTGGCTGGCGTCATGGCGGGCGTGGGCAAACCCGTTCTGCTCGTGGACGGGGCGGCATCCCCTCACACCTACAGTCTGAAACCATCGAGTGCGCGGGCACTGCAGGACGCCGACGCGATCATCTGGGTCGGCCATGCCCTGGAATCCTTTCTGGAAAAGCCGTTGGCCAATCTGGGCGCGGATTCCGAGGTGATGGAGCTTCTGGACCTGCCGGACCTTCGCAGTCTGGCCTTTCGGGAAGGAGGGCCGTTTCAGGCCCATGATGCACATGGACACGACGAACATGGAGACAGCGATCATGGACGCGAGGAACATGGACATGGCGAGCATGAAGACGACGAACACACTCACGAAAAACACGGCCACGAAAAACACGGCCACGAAAAACATGGGCATGACAAACATGCGGACAATGATCGTGAGAACGACGAGCATGAGCACGAGAGTCGGATGCATGACTCGCTGCTGAGAGACCCGCATATCTGGCTCGATCCGTCGAATGCGCAGACCATCGTCGCCGCGAGCGCCGCGCTGCTGTCCCGCATCGATCCGTCCAACGCATCGGCATATCAAGCCAATGCCGCGTTGATGCGTTCGCGCCTGGATGCATTGACGACAAAAATTGATGCGCAGTTGCTGCCAGTCAAAGACAGGCCGTTTGTGGTCTTCCACGATTCCTATCAGTATTTCGAAACCCGCTTCGGCGTGCGCGCAGTAGGGTCGATCACCGTCAGTCCGGAAGTGGCACCGGGTGCGGAACGGGTTGCGGTCATTCAGCGCCGGGTCCGCGAGTTGGGGGCGGTGTGTGTGTTTTCAGAACCCCAGTTCACCTCAAGGCTGATCGGAATTGTGCGCGAGGGGACAAACGCAAAAGCAGGTACTCTCGACCCGCTGGGAGCAGCGCTGCCGTCAGGGCCAGATCAGTATTTCGTGCTGATGGAAACTCTGGCGGCCGCGTTTCATGACTGCCTGACGCCCTAGCGTAGAACGAAACCGCCGCAGACTATTCGGCGGGGTCTTCGCTGGTGGCGGCGTTCTTTTCAGGCGCCTTGGCGTCATCCGGGTCAGACGCGTTGGCCTCGTCGGTCGTGCCGGCAGCACCAGCCTGTTCGGCCAGGATGCGTTCGTACACCTCGCGGCGATAGACGGATACGTCTTCGGGAAAGGTCATGCCAAGTTTGACCGACTTGCCTCGGACGTCGACCACGGTCACTTCGATATCGTCATTGATGACGATGGATTCCCCAATTTTTCGGGTCAGATAGAGCATATTTGACCAGCACTCCCCCCGGAACGCAGCAATCATCCTGTTGCTGGCACTCACTCTATACGGCTTTACCCTTTCTTAACAACGTCGCGGGATACTCAGGAATACATAAAGTTTTCGGCAAATTTGCCGTGATTTGCGCCGGTCCACTTTGGGGATGGCGTGCCAACCGCGCCACGGGTTTGGGAATGGATTTCAACAGTCTTCCTCTGATGGAGATGATGACCAAGAAGATGACTTGGTTGTCTCGACGTACAGAAATTATCTCGCAGAACGTCGCCCATGCGGACACGCCTAATTTCAAGGCGCGTGACCTCAAGCAGGTGAGTTTTCAGGAGATGGTGCGCAAAGAATCCCAGGCCTCCGGATTTGCGCCGGATCGGACCAATTCAGCTCATCTCGTCGGGATGAGTTCGAACATGCCGTTCCGCACGGAAGCGGCACCTGACACATATGAAACCTCCATCGACGACAACGATGTGAGTATCGAGCAGCAGCTTACAAAGCTGGGGGAAACCCAGATGTCCTATCAGATGACCCTGAACCTCTATCGCAAGCATCTGGACATGATTCGAACTTCACTCACACGTCCGGGTCGTTAGATGCCCGTGTCAGGAGCGTAACTGATGTCAGAACTGCACAAAGCCATGCACATCGCTGCGTCGGGCATGCTTGCCCAGAACGTGCGCGTGCGTGTGATCTCTCAGAACATCGCGAACTCGGACAGTCTTGCTAGCCGCCCGGGTGAAAAACCCTATCAGCGTCAGACCGTCAGCTTTCGTGACGAGCTGGATCGGGCGCTCGGCACCAATACGGTCCGGGTGGGCGATATTGGCGTCGACAAATCTGATTTCGGCAGTCGGCTCGATCCGGGCCATCCTGCTGCCGACGAGAATGGCTACGTGTTGTTGCCCAACGTTAAACCGATGATCGAAATGGTTGATCTGCGTGCCGCACAGCGCAGTTATCAGGCCAATCTTCGTGTTGTTGATATCGCGCGCACCATGGTGTCGCGCACTCTGGAGCTGCTGAAGTAGCTCCTGATCCCTTCCACCTCCAGCGAACTCTTGCCACGGGAGACATCGCATGACGTCACCAATCGCCAGCGCCATCGGCGCTTATACAAGTGTTGCAAAAGGCGGCCCCGGACTTGAACCTCAGGGTCAGTCTGCCGGTCAGAATTTTGCCGATCTCGTTAAAGGGGCCGCAGAAGGCGCCCTGCAATCGGGTTAGAACGCCGAAGCGATGACGCTTCAGGCCATCGACGGCAATGCAGAGGTCGCCGATGTGGTGACAGCCATTGCCGATGCCGAATTGGCGTTGCAATCGGTTGTCGCGATCCGAGATCAGGTCGTTCAGGCCTATCAGGAAATTCTCCGTATGCCGATCTAGTGATCGCAATTCTCCATCCCCGGCAGAAGGCTTTTTGATGGATACCGCCGCTGTTCTTGACGTTTCGCGTGATGCGATCGTCGTCTTGTTGAAACTTTCCGCGCCATTGAT
>JABJAG010000202.1 GCA_018666195.1 Alphaproteobacteria bacterium | reverse complement strand
CCTGTACCTTACATATATCCTCATCTTCGCACTGATCCGCCCCAAGAGCGCACCCTCGGTTAAACGCGAAGGTGCCTTCGATCTTCGTTTCGCACTCCGCGTTCTGCTCGTTCTGATCCCGCCACTCGCCTTAATTCTTGCCGTGCTCGGCTCAATCATCATGGGCATCGCCACCGTCAACCAAGCAGGTGCCATTGGTGCCGTCGGAGCCATCATCATGGCAGGTTACCGGCTGACGGAAGGCAATCGCCTCACCTATGTCCCTGCCCTGATCGCCATTGCCTCTATCGTGGCCGTGTTTTTTCTGCTGGGCAGCTTTGATCTCAACATCAAGAGTATCGACACAGGGACTGACCTGTTCGGCGTTCTGCTGGCCGTGGGAGCTGTCATTGCATTCCTGATTGCGGTCCTTTGGAGCGGTTGGCGTGTCCACAAGATCGACGACACGATGCGTAGCGTCATGATCGAGACAGCGAAGACCACCTCAATGGTTTTCATTATTCTGCTCGGTGCTGCGATGCTAACCGCCGCGTTTCGCGCGTTTGGCGGCGAAGAACTGGTGAAAGAGTTCCTCGGTGGACTCCCAGGTGGGTTCTGGACCCAGTTCATTGTGGTTATGGGCGTGATCTTCGTACTCGGGTTTTTTCTCGACTTCATCGAGATAGCCGTTGTCGTCGTTCCTATCGTCGCTCCTATCCTATTGCAGGACCCTTCCGCAAACATCACGGCGGTCTGGCTGGGCGTGATGATCGGCGTCAACATGCAGACGTCCTTCCTGACACCCCCGTTCGGATTTGCATTGTTCTACTTGCGTGGCGTCGCACCTGCGATTGTCAAAACGACGTCCATGTATAAAGGCGTCGCGGCCTTTATCGGCCTTCAACTTCTCGGTCTGGCCATTGTTGGAGCTTTCCCTTCGCTGGTAAATTTCTTGCCCAATCAATCATTCCTATCTGCGGACACAGCACCGCCACCGAATAACCCTAGGCTGCAACTCTGCCTGGAAGAACATCTGTTCCCGGTTTACGACCAACAGCAAACCGCATTGGTCACGGCCATTGAACTGGGGCGAACGCTTGATTTCAGCTACCTGCCCGACAAACGCGGGAAAGATCTGACCGCAAGTTTCGACAAGGCACTTGCCACCTTCGACTTGATTGAAGGCGTTCGAATGAGCCACATCGCCCTTCAAACCTATGTACCTGAATATCAGCCAATTCATCGCAATGTTCGCGCAATTCAGACCGACATCCGCGACCACAAGGCTGAAGTAACCGAACTGCGCAAAGAGCTTCGCCAAAACAAACGCAACGGCGAAGTCATTGCAAAGGATGTTGCGCATGCCGAGGCCCGCATCATTGAAGCCGAAGCTGAACGAAAAGTGCTTGAGTCCTCTCTGCCAGCCAACTGGGAAAGCGCACGCAAGAAGTATGTTGCGCTCGCTGGTGCTGAGAAGAAGGCGCGCCTCACATATCGACGAAATGTTGATCAGGCCTATGTACCGATTGTCGAATTGCGCCAGATCCTTGCAGATGCCAATGATTTTGCAGGCACGAAGAACATCGTCACCGCATTGCCAGATGCCCTGGCCAATCAATCCTCCGAAGACGCAATCGCGACGTTGAAAGCGGCAGAATCAGCCCTTTCGAAACGCGCCGATACAAACAAGATACGGTCAGCACTGACTCAGGCCCGCCGCGCACTCTCAGCACGGAGCCCGAAACCAGCAAAGGCAGCAGCAGAAGTCCAGAAAGCCGTCGCTCTGTATCTCGACGAGTTGGCTTGGCGAATGCGCGCGGCCGAACAGATGTCAGATACACTCGCTGACTACGACCAATCCATTTCCCAGACCATCGGCCTGCGCCAACAGGACCGCCTGCCGTCAGAGAAAATTAGCGAGATAGCTTCCTGCCTTGCGATCCATCGGGATATATCTCTCAACTTCTGATTAATACATTCACCGCATAGAAAAACGGCTGCCTAGACAGGCAGCCGTTTTTATTGATTTCAGAGTGACAGAGTTGCCATTGAACTAACGCCTCGGCAAGAGCTTCCAGACCAGTGGCAGGATAGCCGCAGCCAGAGCAATCTTCACGACGGCGCCGACCAAGAAGGGTTGAAACCCCGCTGCAACGGCTTTTTCAACACCCTCCATGATGGTTGATAACCACGCAACGCCAACTGCAAAGATGATCACCGTACCTCCAAGATTGGCGAGGAACGTCAATACGACATTACGGTCCCAACCACGCTCTGCCAACCAGCCCACCATCACAGCGGCAATCAGGAAGCCCACAAGGTAGCCACCTGTTGGGCCGGCCATATAAGCAATGCCACCACCGCTTGCGAAGACCGGAAACCCAACCGCACCTTCGGCGAGGTAGAGCAGAAGAGTCGCACCGGCCAACCGTGCGCCATAAGCCATACCAATTACGAGTACGGCGAAAGTCTGCATGGTCATAGGCACAGGCCACATTGGCACCTGAATTTTGGCGGAAACCGCCATCAATGCACTTCCGGCAATTGCCAACAAAGCCAGGCGCAACAAACCACCGGTTTCACGAGGCCAAATTGCATTGATCAATGTGGGGGCGGTGCCTATTGCTGTCTGCATTGTTCGTCTCCGGATTAACGGCGGGAAATCAGTCACTGACAACTATCAGCTTCCCAACACCCTCACAATATACCTGTTTCATCAGCTAAAACGTGGCGCTGCAGGAAAACCACGAGGAACTTTACGCCCCGCCTGCGCCCGTTTGCCGACCCAGTCCTTCAATTCCTGCTTGGTGAAGGTTCGATGTCGATCACCAGTCATCGTCGTCAGGCCATCCTTCATGTTGAAGGTCGCAACGTCAGACAGCAGGTCATTGGAATAACTTTGCAGGACTACACCTCGACCACGTGACATCTCGGGAAGCTCACTTAGCGGATACACCAACAATTTACGTTTGCGCCCCAGGACGGCCAGATGGTCTCCGATAACGGAAGCGCAGGCGACCGCCTCAACATCACCCTTAACGTTGAGCACCTGCTTGCCACTTTTGGTCTGAGCGACCACATCGTCTTCAGGCACAACAAAGCCACGGCCATCACTTGAAGCGACAACCAATTTCGCTCCAGGAATGTGAACCTGCAACGCTACGATATCTGCGTCATTTCCCAAATCAAACATCAGGCGTAACGGTTCGCCGTGCCCTCGGCCACCTGGCAGTTTGTCGATTCCGACCGTGTAAAAGCGTCCGTTGGTCGCAAACACGAGCAGCTTATCTGTAGTCTCGGCTTCAAGAACGAATTTCCCCTTGTCACCTTCCTTGAACTTCAGATCTTTCGCATCAAGATCATGGCCCCGGAGCGCCCTTACCCAACCTTTGTCAGAACAGACAACAGTCACCGCTTCGCGTTCAATCATGGCTTCAAGGGGGACCGCAACGACCGCAGGAGCTTCTGCGATATCTGTACGGCGCTTGCCCAGTTCGGTTTTCTGTCCGAACTTCTTCTTTACTTCAGCAACTTCAGCAGCCAGATATTTCAGGCGTTTGGACTCATCCTTGAGCAGGCCCTTTAGCGACTTCTGTTCACCCTCAAGGCCTTCGATTTCCTTGCGGATACCAATTTCTTCCAGACGCCGCAAAGACCGCAAGCGCATGTTCAGGATAGCATCGACCTGCGCATCGTTGAGATCCCAGCGTTTTTTCATGACCTCGCGGGGATCATCTTCTTCGCGGATGATCGCAATGATCTCATCCAGATTGAGGAAAACGATCATATATCCCTGCAGGACATTCAGGCGCTCGGCTATTTTCTCCAGCCGGTGCTCCGTCACCCGCACGAGAACGACATGGCGATGGTCAAGATAAGCCTGGAGCACCTCGCGAAGCGTCATCACGCGCGGCACATGGTCTGCATCCAGCACATTCATATTCAGTGAAAACCGCGATTCCATCTCGGTGTTCCGGAACAGGCTCTCCATCAGCATTTCCGCAGTGACGTTGCGGCTTTTCGGCTCGAGCACCAGCCGAATATCATCAGCGGATTCGTCCCTAATATCGCCAAGCAAGGGCAGCTTGCGATTGTGCATCAGTTCCGCGATCCGTTCGATCAAACGTGACTTCTGCACCTGATAGGGAATTTCAGTAATCACGACCTGATACTGGCCACGCCCAAGGTCTTCGCTTTCCCATCTGGCACGAACTCTAAAACTGCCGCGCCCGGAACCATAGGCATCCACAATCGTGGCCCGGTCTTCAACCAGAAGTCCGCCGGTCGGAAAGTCCGGTCCGGGCATCAGGTCCACAAGTTTGGCAATGGTCGCATTCGGGGTTTTCAGGAGATGGGAAAGTGCGTCGCAAATCTCACCAACATTATGTGGCGGCACGCTACTCGCCATGCCCACCGCAATGCCCGTCGCTCCATTGGCCAGAAGATTTGGAAAGTTGGAAGGCAATACAACCGGTTCGCTGCCTTCCCCGTCATAGGTCTCCCGGAAATCGACCGCATCGTCATCGATTCCTTCCAGTAAGGCCTGCGCAACTTCGGTCATGCGCGCTTCGGTGTACCGCATGGCCGCCGCGTTATCACCGTCCACATTGCCAAAGTTGCCCTGCCCATCGACCAATGGATAGCGCACGGCAAATTCCTGCGCGAGACGGACAAGCGCATCGTAAATCGCCTGATCACCATGGGGGTGATACTTACCCATAACATCGCCCACGACGCGGGCGCATTTCTTGTAACCCTGATCAGGGTCGAGGCGCAGCTGCCGCATTGCATGCAACAGACGCCGATGAACAGGCTTCAGACCGTCGCGCACATCAGGCAGCGACCGCGCCATAATTGTTGAAAGCGCATAACTCAGATACCGCTCACTGAGCGCATCCTTGAACGCTTCCTGGCGTACACCGCCGCCGACAATCGTCATGTTAATAACTCCGCTGGAACGAAGTCCCTTTTAGGCCCTGCGCCTGATTCACCTCAACAATCCGCAGCAAGTTCGTGCAGATCATCCCGGGAGCGAGAAACAAGGGATTCCAGACGCTCGCGTGATGCCGGTAGGCCTCGATCGAGAGGGTCAAAAGCATGCCGGGCCAGAAAGAACCCCGTCAGTTTCAATCCGTCGGCAAAATCCTCGTTACTGGCCCCCTGCCCACGCCCGTCGGGTCGCAAAAACTGCGGGAGGTTCAGCATTCGATCTCGATAGGGATGCCCCGCTGCCTGCGACACCGCACGCCCGGTTCTGGGGCTCACATAGATCAGGTTCTCCAGGTCCCCTGTTGCCGCACAGGAATTGAGATCGAGACCAAACCCCAATTCCTGTAAAAGCCCCAATTCCCATTGGATATAGACAGCCGGCCAGATATCAGCCTCTCCCTCGGACAAGGCGTCAAACAGAGCTCCAGTCGCCTTGTAGAGTCCCGGATGAGGCTCGCGTTCAGGAATGATTGTCTCCACCACGGCACAAGCAGCAGAAAGTGCGGCCAAACGCGCGGGATCATCCATGAATTGAGCCGCGGTGTGACGTGTCGATTCAATAGTGTAGCGCCCGAGATGTTCGTTAAGTCTGGCCCGCCAGACCGCATCCACGCGGTTTCCCGGCTCGACCATCCCGCGTTTGCCGCGCGAGTTTCCGCCATGCATCAGTCCAGCATGACGGCCATGCTCAAGGGTAAGCAACTGCACGACCGCGGCGCCTTCTCCATGCGGTCTTGCCGCCAGCACGATACCCTCGTCACGCCATTCCATTGGATTTCACTCGATGGCTGATTGTCTGTTCATGGAACACAATCGGCCGCGTCGGAGCAATCCGAAGCAGCCCCGAACAGGACTAGGCGTCGAAACGCAGGCCCCACTCTCGGAAATGTCCTGGGTCATCAGCCCATTTTTCACGAACTTTCACGCGCACAAATAAATGGACCGGTCGACCAATCAATTCCGCGAGTTCTTCCTGTGCTTCAGCCCGGATACGACGGATCATCTGACCACCCTTCCCAACGACAATACCCTTGTGGGATTCCCGTGCGACGGTGATTGCCTGTTCAATCCGCACACTACCATTGTCAAAATCTTCCCAGCTTTCCGTTCCAACGGCCAAGGCGTAGGGAAGCTCCTGATGCAGATACAGATAGGCCTTTTCGCGCGTCAGTTCCGCCGCCAGCAATCGCTGAGGAAGATCGGAAATCTCATCTTCGGGGAACAACCATGGGCCAATGGGCATACGTGCGCTCAACACTTCCTCAAGATCACTCACACCACTGCCATTCAGAGCCGAGATCATGAAAGTCCGCTCGAACCTGGCCATACCGTTCAGTTCTTCCGACAGGGCCAGCAACTCTTCGCGGCGGATGCTATCCACCTTGTTGAGAACCAGTGTCACTGCGGATTCGCGTTTGTTCAGCCCTTCGACAATGCGACGCACATCCGCGTCAATCCCGCGTTTGGCATCAACTAGCAGGACTATCGCATCCGCATCCGCAGCCCCTCCCCAGGCCGCATCTACCATCGCGCGATCAAGGCGGCGTTTGGGCGCGAATATCCCCGGTGTATCGACATAAACGATCTGAGTGTTCTCATGCAGCGCAACCCCACGGACGCGAATGCGTGTGGTCTGAACCTTCGGAGAGACAATCGAGACTTTCGCTCCGACCAAACGATTGACGAGAGTCGATTTACCCGCGTTCGGCGCGCCCAGCACCGAGACAATTCCACAATGAGTTTGCCCGTCAGGCATCCTGTTTAACTCCCAATCGGGTAAGCATCGCCGCTGCTGCATCTTGTTCGGCTGCTCGCTTGCTTGGCCCCACTGCGCGGGCAGCCTCTTGATCCTGAATGCTAACTTCCACGGTAAACTCCGGTTGGTGATCAGGTCCACTTCGGCTGATATCTCGATAAATCGGCAACCCCTGACCCTGAGACTGTGCCCATTCCTGTAACGCTGTTTTGGGGTCCCGGGGTGGACGTGATCGCGTTTCGACCAGCGGGTCCCAGAGTTTTCGAACAAAGGCCTCAGCCCTGTCCATACCACCGTCGAGATAAAGCGCTGCGATCAGTGCCTCTACCATATCGGCAACAATGTTTTCGTTGAGTACACCCGGTGAAACCCGGGCAAAACGTTCCACGCCAAGTTCGGCACCAACCTGCGCCAGAGTGCTGGCTTGCACAAGTGCAGCAAATCTTCGACCTATCTCGCCTTCGTTTTCTGCAGGAAATCGTTCTAACAGCAATTGGGCGACCACAAGTCCCAGCACCCTGTCGCCGAGAAACTCAAGCCGTTCATAGGAATTTGCATTCGCAACACTCGAATGGCTCAGAGCACGGATCAACAAACCTCGATCATTGAACCGATGGCCGAGGGCACCAAACAATTCCTCGATGGCTTCGCCGTTTGCCATCAATCAATGGAATCGAAAAGACGGTCGATGCGTGCAGCCTGAACCCACCGCCAAGGTTTCAACCACCCTGCCGTCCCGTCTGTCGAAAAGAAGATAAGCTCGGCACGTCCGACGAAATTTTGCGCCGGGACGAATCCCCAACTGCGGCTGTCGTTGCTGTCATCACGGTTATCACCCATCGCGAAGAAGTGGTTATCCGGAACAACAAACTCTCGCGTGTTGTCTGCGGGGCCGCGATCGGCCTGCCCTTCACGGATCGTGTAGGTCTTTCCACCCGGCAAGGTCTCGGCATACTGCGGCACACGTCGGACACTGCCCCGAAAATCACGAGAGACGTGGTCTTCAATTCGCTGACGCACCAGCACGCGACCATTCAGGTGCAATCGTCCGTTGACCATCTGGATACGATCCCCAGGCACGCCCACAATACGTTTGATGAAATCATCTCGATTGGTTGGCGGATGCCGAAACACAGCGACGTCACCACGCTCAGGAGCACCACCGAAAATACGACCAGAAAAGAAGCCCAGCCCAAAGGGCATCGAATATCGGCTATATCCGTAGGAAAATTTCGAAACGAACAGGTAATCGCCGACCAGCAGAGTCGGAATCATCGAGCCCGAAGGGATGTTAAACGGCTGGAAGAGGAACGTGCGCACCACCCCGGCGATCAACAGTGCATAGATGATCGTGCGCGCCGTCTCGAACGCGCCACCCTCTTTCTTCTTCTTTCGATCTTTCGCCATTCTTCGGCCTTTGTCGGTTCATGCGTCGTCATATCCGCGATTTCTAACCGCGTCTCAACTCGCGCACCAGTTTCGAATGGTGCGCTGCTATTTTGGTGTTCGGATCAGTTCGCGATATCGGGAATTGCCGAGATAATAACAATTGCCTGTGCAAGTGGGGGTTCGTCAGTGAGTGAAAGTTCTATCAGCGGTTTCATTCCCGGCGGGGTGATTTCAGCAAGGCGTGCTGCCGCTCCGTTCGTCAAATGCATCGTAGGTTTGCCGGTGGGCAAATTAATGACCCCCATATCACGCCAGAACACACCTTTGCGAAACCCTGTCCCAAGTGCTTTCGAGCAAGCCTCTTTGGCAGCATATCGTTTCGCATAGCTGTCCGCGCGATTCCTACGGCGATCAGATTTAACGCGCTCGATATCGGTAAAACATCGGGCTGTAAAACGCTCCCCGAACCGCTCCAGAGTTCGCGCAACTCGGGTGATATCAATCAGATCGCTCCCCAACCCGATGATCATCGGATACATCGGCAAACCTGGTTTCACAGGATTGTCTTCACTCATGCGATCGCCTCGCCAAGCGCATCTGCTCGGGCCTGCTCCATCAGTGCCCGCATGCGCTTAATCGAACTATCCAGTCCACCAAATATGGCTTCCCCGATCAGGAAATGTCCGATGTTAAGTTCCTCGATCTGCGGAATCGCCGCAACGGGACCGACCGTGTCAAAAGTAATGCCGTGCCCCGCATGCATTTGCAGTCCGATCTGCGTTCCATATTCTGCGGCCTCAACAATACGGGCCAGCAGCCGGTCAGCCTCGGCTGCATCTTTCGCGATCAATGCGTCGCAATAGGCGCCCACATGAATTTCCACCGCTGGCGCACCGATCGAATGCGAGGCATCAAGTTGCGCGCGATCCGGCTCGATGAACATCGAAACAATGGCACCGCGTTCCCCGAGATCATCAACGAAACGTTTGAGATGGTTGTGACCTGAAACCACATCCAGGCCACCCTCAGTTGTCCGCTCTTCGCGTCGTTCCGGAACAATGCAAACCGCATGGGGAGCATGTCGTAATGCAATGTCCAACATCTCGTCGGTGGCAGCCATTTCCAACGTCAGAGGAATCTCAATAGCCTCCAGCAACCGGATCAGGTCATCGTCAGATATGTGTCGGCGGTCTTCGCGTAGATGCGCAACAATGCTGTCTGCACCCGCAGCAGCGGCTGCCTGAGCTGCGCGCACAGGATCGGGCAATCCGCCCCCCCGTGCGTTGCGGATGGTCGCCACGTGATCAACATTAACGCCGAGGCGTAATTCAGAAGCCATTGAAGTATCTCATGATTTCGGGTCCGATCTTAGAATCGGCCTTCGGAAGGAGAAGGTCAAGCTGTACGCTGGTCAGCTGCGTGCCCGCTCGATTGTGCTGACGGATTTGTGCCCCCGCAGCGTCGTCATTATTGCGTTGAGATGTTTGGCGTCAGCGACTTCGATATCAACGACCATGTCGAAAAAATCGGCCGTGCGGTTGGTGAATTTCAAATTGGAGATATTACCCTGAGCGCCCGCAATGGTCGTTGCCAGATCAGCCAGGCTACCGGGCTCGTTCATGAGGGTCACATTCAATCGACTGACCAATTCGCCACCAGTGATATCAGAATCCGGATCCCAGGATACGTCGATCCACCGCTCAGGACTGTCGGCAAAAGCTTCCAGAGTCATGCAGTCGATCGTGTGGATCGTCACTCCCTTGCCAGTCGTCATGACGCCGACGATCCGATCACCCGGCAGCGGATAACAACATTTCGCCATATGAACAGCGATTCCCGGTGTCAGACCGCTGATCGGCACAGCATGCTCACCGCCACCCGACGGCGCGGGTTTCTTACGACGCAAGGAGAAGATCGAGTTCGTGCTTTTTGCGGATTTGCCGCCATCCGCCTTACCCGGGAACACGACACGGGCCACGTCACGTCCGGTATAGACACCCTGTCCAACCATCGCGAACAAGTCATCAGTTGAACCGGCATGGAACTCCCGCAGCGCCTTGTTCAGGGGCGCATTTTCAAGCACCTCATCAAGCCGGTCGAATGCCTTGCCTACAATACTCCGCCCGAGATCAACATATTGGCGCGTCTCCTGTTCACGCAAAACGCGCCGGATCCGTGCCTTTGCCTTGCCTGTCACGACGAGTTTTTCCCAATCCGGTGACGGGGTTTGATTCTTCGAGATCAAAATCTCAACCTGATCGCCGTTCTGCAGCGCTGTCCGGAGCGGCATGTTTCGGCCATTGACCTTCGCACCAACGCATTTATCGCCAATATCGGTATGGACAGCATAGGCAAAATCAATCGACGTGGAGCCGCGCGGCAGCGAATAAACCTCGCCCTTGGGTGAGAAGCAGAATACCTGATCCGAAAACATTTCGAGGCGCGTATGCGCGAGGAAATCCTCCGGCGCTGCAGCATTTTCCAGAATCTCCAGCAACTCCTGGAGCCAGCGATATTGTCGATTTTCCTCGCGGAGTGCGCTGGAAGCCGGACCCGACCCGGTCTCCTTGTAGACCCAATGAGCAGCAACACCACGTTCAGCTACATCGTGCATGTCTCGTGTACGAATCTGAATCTCGATCCGATGATCAGCTAACCCAATGACGCTGGTATGAAGCGAGCGATAACCGTTGGGCTTGGGGGTTGAGAGATAGTCTTTGAACCGTCCTGGCACGACCTGATAACGCCCATGAACCACACCAAGCGCCTGATAGCATTCCGACACTGTGGGCACGACAACGCGAAACGCTATGATGTCAGAAAGTTGCTCGACCGAAGATTGCGTACGTTGCATTTTCCGCCATATCGAATAGGGCGACTTCTCTCGTCCGGCTATATCAGCCCCAATACCAGCTTCAGCAAAAACGGCCCGCAACTCAACGAGGACTGCCTCAACGACACTGTCACCTTCAGAACGCATGAACTGAAGACGGCGCGAAATCGAATCCCTCGCATCAGGATACAGCTCACGGAAAGCCCTATCTTCAAGCTCATCCTTGATGTCGTGCATACCTATCCGTTCCGCGAGCGGCGCATAAATGTCCATGGTCTCATGAGCGATGCGATGGCGACGTTCTTCCTTGGGTACATGATGCAACGTACGCATGTTGTGCAGCCGGTCCGCCAGTTTCACCAACAGCACACGAATATCCCGGCTCATGGCCAGTAACAATTTGCGGAAATTCTCGGCTTGTTTGGCGCGGTCGGACTGCAATTCCAACTGGGTCAGTTTTGTGACCCCATCCACCAGTTGCGCAACCTCATCACCAAAGAGCTCAGCAATTTCCGCGCTTGTGGCCTCGGTGTCCTCAATCGTGTCATGCAGCAACGCTGTAATGATGGAGGCTGTGTCGAGACGATAATTCGTCAAAATCCCCGCCACCTCAAGCGGATGACTGAAATACGGGTCTCCCGAAGCGCGTGTTTGCTCGCGATGCGCTTTCATCGCGAATTCATAGGCACGAACAAGCGCCTCAGCATCTGCGCTCGGATCGTACGCACGCACCTTTTCGACAAGTTCGGATTGGAGCATCATGTGGACATCATAGGCATGAAACACTGTGAACGAAAAAGCCCGGGCACATCATTGTGTCCCGGGCGTCCATTCGCAATCTCGAAAATTCGATTCGCAGCAGCTATTCACTGCCATGTCAGCACGAAGTCAGCTATCCGGGCTTTCGTCGACTGCATCCTCAAAGCGCATCTGCGGCATATCAGGATCGACAGCGTCTTCGCCATCGGCAACCGGCATATCCGGCTGTACGCCCGGAATATTGCTTTCGGATTCAAGCAACTCGATGATCTCGTCTTCTTCGGGGAGATCAAACTCAACATGCTTCTGCTGGCCAGAAACCAGGGATTCCCGAAGGTTTTCTATATCCACGGTCTCGTCTGCAATTTCACGCAGCGCGATCACCGGGTTCTTGTCATTGTCGCGCTCAACCGTGATCGGCGCGCCTGCCGCAATTTCACGGGCACGCTGACCGGCGACCATCACCAGATCAAAGCGGTTCGGGATACGTTCAATGCAATCTTCAACTGTGACACGAGCCATTCAGATGTCTCCGGGCAGGAATTCGAATTTGGCAGCTATATAGGCGCAAAATCGCGGAATGCCAACCATTTACACGATGAAAAGCTCTAGCCTCCGCCGCACGCCGCGCTCAGAAGATGAACGCCGGAGCGGTCAGATGCCCTTGTCACCAACTCCGCGACCCTGACACCTGTCACAGGATGCTGCCAATTCGGCGCAATATCCTGCAATGGTACAAGCACAAATGCACGCTCAGCCATACGCGGATGCGGTAACAGAGGCCAATTCTCAGATTCCTGCCCGTTAAAATCGAGCAAATCAATATCAATCACTCTCGATGCATTCCTCTCTCCCCGGACTCGCCCGAACGCGATCTCGATCTCGTGCAATGCGGTCAGCAAAGCGGGCGCATCCAGGTCAGTTTCCAGAGCTGCAACAACATTGACGTAGTGCGGCTGGTCCGAAACGGGCACTGGTGCGGTGGAGTACCATCGGGACAATGCCGTGATCTGAATACCTGCCGCAGCGATCGCATCCAATGCGGCCGTGAGGGTCGCTTTAGGCAAACCATATTCGGGACTCGAAAGATTTGCGCCCAATCCGATCAGGATCATGGTTTCCCCGTTTAAAATGCTACAGATCCAGAATTTTGGCTGGCTGGACAGGTTCTGATGGTCGAGCTAACTAACCCGCCATTGAATTTAGCTGCGTGATTTCGCGGCGCTAGTATTACAGACAGTTCAGACGAGTACTACGATCACGATGACTTCTTCGAAGACAAGGCCTCATGAACACAAACGCCTCCATTGCTCCAGCACATGATTGTTCGCTCTGTCCGCGGCTAACCGAGTTTCGAAATCAGAACGAGGCGAAATTTCCGGACTTTCACAACGGACCGGTTCCAAGCTTTGGTGCTTTCGATTCTCGTCTCCTCATCGTCGGACTCGCCCCGGGACTGAAGGGCGCCAATCGCACGGCCAGACCCTTTACCGGCGACTACGCTGGTGACTTACTGTATCCAACGCTCAAGAAATTTGGATTCTCACGCGGCACCTACGCTGCCACCCCTGATGATGGGGTCGAACTGATCGACTGCCGGATCACCAATGCCGTGCGATGCGTACCACCACAAAACAAACCGGTCGGAGCCGAAGTTGTGGCCTGCCGATCCTTTTTCAAATCCGAGCTACATACAATGCCCAACCTGCAGGTTGTCCTTGCATTGGGGGGGCTGGCCCACAAAGCAACCTTGGCAACCCTTGGGTACACACAATCAGCCTTTAAATTTGCGCATGCCGCAGCGCATGAGATCAAAGCCGATCAACGCCCAATCTTATTGGCCAACAGTTATCATTGCTCTCGCTACAACACGAACACAGGTCGACTGACGACGAGGATGTTTGAGGATGTGTTTACAATTGTGCGCGATTATCTCGATCAACTCGATTGACCAATATCAATGCAAATCGTTCTCAGCGCGTATCACCTGTAACCGATTTTAGACACGACCATGACCAAAACAGTGCACTCACGTTCGGGCTCCGGGAAACATATCGTTCTCGAAAAGTTTGTTCCCTACCGCATGTCGATTCTCACAAATCGAATCAGCGGTGCGATCGCGCGCGACTATGAAGACCGCTTTGGCCTGCGTGTTCCAGAATGGCGCTGCATGGCTGTGTTGGGGCGGTTCGGTGCGAACACGGCCACGGGGATATGCCAACGCACAGCCATGGACAAGGTCACGGTGAGCCGCGCGACAACCAGCTTGTTGAAGAAGAACCTGATTTCCCGAAAAACTGACCCTGAAGACCGCCGACGTACGATCCTGAACATGACAACAATCGGACGACGTATCCACGATCAGATCGTGCCCATCGCCCTAGCCCATGAGCAGCAGTTACTGGAGGGGCTGGAGCCTTCTGAAGTGGCGCAACTGGACCACCTTCTGGCCAAACTCGAACAGCATCTGGACGAAGCCTAGTTCAAACGAAATATTCGGCCAGCGGCGCAAATCCATTAAAGCCAATTGAAGCATATGTGGATGTATAGGCCCCGGTATTCTGGAATGTGACCAGATCACCTGCTTTCAGGTCTGTCGGTACATCATAGCTTGCATCTTCATAAAGAACATCGTGGCTGTCACAAGTGGGTCCAGCGATTACAGCCGACGCAAACGCGTCGGGTTGTCCCTGGAACTCAAGCCGATACTGGATTGCTTCACCTTCTGTCTCGGCAAGACCACCATAACGACCAACATCGAGATAGACCCAGAGCTGCCGACCCCCATAGATCCGTTCGGTCACCAGAATGACTTCGCTGCGCAACTTGCCAGCCGTCGCGACCACCGCACGCCCCGGCTCGATCAAAATCCGCGGAAGTTTGTTGTCAAACACCTCGTTCAGAGCCCGTGAAATCGAATCAAAAACTTCATGGAGCTCTGGTCCGTCATCATTACGGTACGGCACAGGAAAGCCTCCCCCGAGATTGATGAGCTCCAGAGAGACGCCTTCAGCAGCAAGCTGTTCAAACAAATCCGCACAGCGACTGATGCCCTCAAGCCAACGTTCGGATTCAGTCTGCTGGCTACCCACGTGAAACGACAAACCTGCAGGCACCAGGCCAGCCTGCTTCGCAGCAAGCAGCAACGGTGCCGCCTCATCCGGCGCGCACCCGAACTTTCGGGTTAACGGCCAGCGAGCGCCATCATTCGCCACCACGATTCGACAGAAGACCTTTGCCCCCGGGGCGAAGGCAGCGAGTTTTTCAACTTCACCCAAACTGTCAAAAGCAAAAAGGCCAATCCCCTTGGCTGCGGCTGCAGCGATATCTGCCGACTTCTTGACCGTATTGCCGTAGGAAATGCGTTCTGGTGAAACCCCGGCCTCGAGGCACGCTTCAATCTCCGCAATGCTCGCCGCATCAAAAGAGCATCCGGCATCGCTCAGGCTGGAAAGTACAGGCATGGCTGGATTGGCTTTTACGGCATAGAAAATCTCAGCCCAGGGCGCGAGTTCAGTCATGGACCTGTAATTTGTTTCAACCCGTTCCAGATCGACAACGACACAGGGTGTCGCCGGATTGTTCTGCTCAAGATAGTTATCGATTTTCGCGGTCATACCGGATCACCTTTGAGGAATTGGTGGCGCGTTATAGTCGAATACAGAACGTCGTGAGGGAATTATTTTGCGGATTGCAAAACGCCACATGTATGACACGCACTGTCCACCGATTGCTCTGAATCGAGGCTGCGTGGTAACCGGCATGGAGCATATAACTTCGGGACGCACAGACGTGGCAACGCAGAAATCCATATGGGTTCTCAATGGCCCCAACCTGAACCTACTTGGTGAGCGGGAACCAGGTATCTATGGCGGAGAATCTCTCGCAGATATTGAACAACGCTGCCGTGACTCAGCAACAAAAGCGAATTTCGATTTGGAGTTCCGACAGTCAAACCATGAGGGCGAGCTCGTGGCCTGGATTCAGGAAGCGCGGACAATCGCTGCCGGTTTGGCGATTAATGCAGGCGCCTATACCCACACATCCGTCGCCGTACACGACGCCTTACGACTGTTGGATATTCCCATTGTCGAAGTGCATCTATCTAATATTTTCGCACGCGAGGAGTTCCGACATAAGTCCTATATCAGCGCAGCTGCGACAGGAGTTGTATGTGGGTTCGGCCCGATGAGCTATGTACTCGCAATCGATGCGTTGGCCGCACAAATGGATTTGTAGCCGCCGATGAGCGACCCTTTTGATATTGATGCCGAACTTGTCCGAAAATTATCGGGCCTGCTCGAAGAAACGGGTCTGGGTGAAATAGAATATGAAGACAGCGGCAAACGCATTCGCGTGGCCCAATCATCTTCCGTTGTGATGGCTCCAGCCGCGGCGCCCGCAGTTAAAGCAACACCCGAAGCCCCTCCGCCTGTTGCATCAGATGATTCATCGCACCCTGGCGCCATCACGTCGCCGATGGTCGGAACGATTTACCTATCTCAATCTCCTGGCGACCCGCCCCTGATCAAATCAGGAGATACAGTGAGCGAGGGCCAGACATTGATGTTGATCGAAGCAATGAAAACCTTCAACGAAGTGAAATCGCCCCGAGCAGGAACAGTTTCAGAAATTGCCGTAGCCAGTGGGCAGCCCGTCGAGTATGGCGAGTTGCTCGCCATCGTCGAATAGAGCGCATCAGGTCCGTCACGACATGATCAACAAAGTCCTGATTGCGAACCGGGGCGAAATCGCGCTGCGCATTCACCGTGCCTGCAAGGAAATGGGCATCTCGACGGTTGCTGTGCATTCGACAGCGGACTCTTATGCGATGCATGTCCGACTGGCCGATGAAAGCGTGTGTATCGGGCCGCCGTCTGCTGCGGAAAGCTATCTTAATATTCCAGCCATTCTCTCCGCCGCGACGCTGACGGGCGCTGATGCCATTCATCCGGGCTATGGTTTCCTCTCCGAGAACGCCAATTTTGCGCGAATTGTTGAAGAACACGGAATGGCGTTTATTGGCCCAACCGCAGTTTCGATCGCTACCATGGGTGACAAGGTTGCCGCCAAGGATGCCATGCGTATCGCAGGCGTTCCGGTGGTTCCAGGTTCAGATGGTGCTGTCGAAAGCGTATCCGATGCCACCCGCATTGCCGGCGAGATCGGCTATCCCGTGATCGTCAAAGCTGCTTCAGGTGGCGGCGGGCGTGGCATGAAGGTTGTTCAGGCACCCGATGGCATCGAATTAGCGTTCAAGATGGCTCGCACCGAGGCCAAGGCGAATTTTGGCGACGACACAGTTTACATCGAGAAGTATCTCGGTCAGCCCCGCCATGTGGAAGTACAGGTCATCGGAGATGGTCAGGGCAATGCCGTGCATCTGTTCGAACGAGATTGCTCGCTGCAGAGAAACCACCAGAAGGTGCTGGAAGAAGCTCCCTGTCCTGTACTTGACGACGCCACACGCAGACGCATCGGAACCATATGCGCCGAAGCCACAGCAAAAATGAACTATCGCAGCGCGGGTACGTTCGAGTTTCTCTACGAAAACGGCGAATTCTTCTTCATCGAAATGAACACGCGGGTTCAGGTCGAACATCCGATCACAGAGATGATCTGCAATTTTGATATCGTTGCGGAAATGATCAGAATTGCCGGCGGAGCGCCGCTCTCCATCAAACAATCTGATGTCGTCATGGAAGGTCATGCGATCGAGTGCCGAATCAATGCCGAGGACCCGATTTCGTTTACCCCGTCCCCAGGGATGGTGGAGGAGTATCACGCACCAGGCGGACTCGGCGTACGGGTCGATTCAGCTCTCTATGCTGGGTACCGAATCCCTCCCTATTACGACAGCCTGATCGCAAAACTGATCGTCCACGGGCGCAACCGAGACGAAGCCCTGATGCGGCTACGGCGAGTTCTCGGTGAGATGGCGGTCAGCGGCATATCCACAACCATCCCCCTGCATCAGCGCGTGGTCGACGCCCCCTCCTTTGCATCAGCAGAGTATGATATTCATTGGCTCGAACGTTTCGTCGAAACTTCGTAATTAGCGGCTTCCTATGGCGGGTTTGACCCCACAATTACTTCTTGGTGCCTATGCCAGCGGGATATTCCCGATGGCCGAAAGTCGGCACGATCCGGACTTGTACTGGATTGACCCGGATATGCGCGGAATCATCCCGCTGGATTCCTTTCACATTCCGCGCCGACTGCGCAAAACCCTACGCACCTCGCCCTACGAAATTCGTTGCGACGGCGACTTTATTGGCACCATTCGCGCTTGCGCCGAACCACAGGGCGAGCGGCCGGAAACCTGGATCAATGACGAGATAGAACAGCTTTATGCTGCCCTGTTCGAGATGGGCTTTGCCCACTCGGTAGAATGCTGGGAAAACGATACTCTTGTCGGAGGCCTCTACGGCGTGTCACTGGGCGGAGCATTTTTCGGAGAAAGCATGTTCACGCGGGCACGTGATGCCAGCAAGATCGCGCTCTGCCACCTCGCAGCGCGGCTCCGCAAGAGCGGCTACGTGTTGCTGGACAGTCAGTTTGTCACCGATCATTTGCGCCAATTCGGAACGATCGAAATTGATCGCGCGGAATACAAAACTCAATTGGCAGAAGCCCTGCGCGTCAACGCCGATTTTCAGCCGGAGCTTTCATCCGCAGAGCTGGATGACTTTATACAATCGACCACCCAGACATCATAAACCGGGTGTTCAAGCGCCGACACGGCCGGGCTTGAAGCAAACATCCAACCCGTAAAAAGAGCACGGGTTCGGCCTGTTTCAACGCTTTCCTCGATTTCAAGAAATGCTGTGCTTTCCGGAGCCTCGGTAGGAGGTGCCTTGTGACAAGCCCTAACCTGAATCGTCAGGGAACCGAATGTGATCAGATTGTCGAACGGAACTTCGATCGTTGATATACGCGCGGTGACCTTATCCAGGCCCTGGAGCACAGCCCCAACAGTTGCTGGCGCTGTGACATCTGATGGAGACACCGGTGTTTGCGCAGCAACTGGCAAGGCAGTCAAAAAGCCCACAGCCATTGAGAAGGCCACACAACTGGTCCGACTAAACATTCAGATGGTCTCGCATTTTCGCATATACCCCCGCGACACGGTCACGTTCAAATCTATTTCTTGTCGGTCGCAAGAAAAATGATCTCGGAAACCGTGTCTTCCAGCGCTTGATAGTCTCGTGTCTGGGAAATTTCCTGACCCGCAGAAAGTTTATCTTCTGACTGTCCGGGAAACAGTCGTAGATACTTGCCACCCAAAAGCCCTTCACCAGTGACACCAGCTTCGGTGTCTGCCGGAAGCTGTATGTCACTGCGGACAGAAAACGTCACCACGGCCTCAAAATTTTCTGCGTCTAGTTTACGCTCAATCACAGATCCAACTTTGACGCCTGAGATACGAACATCGCTCCCACGTTCCAGTCCCCCGACTTTCAGAAACCGTGCGCTGAGTTCATAGCCGTCATCGGATTGTACATCGATCGCTCTGGCACCCAGCACGACGAAGCCGAAGGCAACGACAAGAACCAATGCACCCAAAATGGTTTCAACAGCACCACGTTTCATCGGCTTCTCTCCGTAGCTTCAATATCCCTGTTGGATCGCGCCTGGGAAATGATCAACCCGAACAGGTCATCCAGTACGACTGCATCCTCTGTAAACCGAATTTCTCCGCCGCCTTCGATCACATCACTGCCGCCACCAATATCAATAAGCACCAGTTTTCCGCCAAAAATGCCATCCGTGACAATCGCAGCACTTGCCTCGCTGTCTAGCTCGACAGCAACATCAATTTGCAAGGTTGTTCGCACGCGAAAGCCGTCGACCAAATCCATCGCGGTGACTTTTCCGACCGTCACACCTGCTGCTTGAACTGGATTTCCAATCATCAGCCCGTCCGTCCGCTCAAACGTAGCCTGAACCTGGTACGTCGATGTTCCGGCGAACAGTGACGGGCCGAACACCAGAACCATGGCCACGACAACAACCGCACTCACGCAAAGTCCAACGATGACATCGCGAACTTCTCTGTGGGCTGCAGTGTTCATGGAGCTTCAATCATTTCCGGGTGCATTGCAGTTCGTTGACCGGGCAAACGGCTATTTCGGCGTCCAGGGTTCATAGTCCCCGGTGCCGCGTTTGCGCTCACCGTCGCGCAAAACGCTCCCCGGCGGATGATAGGCCGCGCGCGTTCCGGTCAAATTGGGGACATGCTCCTGCTGCCAATCATGTCGATCATTGTTGTCCAGGGGCTCATCGCTGATGTGGTGGAGCCAGGCATGCCATTCGGGCGGCACTTTGCTCGCCTCGGCACGACCTTTGTAGATCACCCAGCGTCGCTCGCGATTGTAGCGATTGCGGCTTTTACCGCGGTAGTACCGATTGTCGAACTTGTCCGTGCCCACAAATTGGCCCGAGACCATCGTCCGGAGCAACGTTCCGATTGTCGCCATGTCGCCTGCAAGTCCCTGTTCACGCTACGAATTGGCCGGACTATCGCACCGCATGCCGCGTTTGGTCCAGCATCTTGATGCGATTTGCTGAATTCCGCGCATCGACCATTCAAACACACAATGTAGACGAATATTACGTCGCAATCCCAAAATGTGGTTGCGGCGCGAATATTTTGTGGTTTAGCCTGCCAAGTTGTCGAGATTTGGTGTTTTTTGAGTTCATTTCAGGATTAGCACACCAACTCGGCCGGGGCTGCACACCACAAAACGGCGAGTACGTATGCAGTGTCCCTGGCTCTTTGTTTTGTTTTGGCGCGACTAGCATGCGCCGGTATTGGGGGAAGATATGCGGATCGAACGCCGCTTTACAGTAGAGGGTGCCAGTCCGTACGCGGACATCGAATTCAGAACCACGTCGAGCGAAATCCGTAATCCGGATGGCTCCGTGGTGTTTGCAGCAGCCGATATTGATGTTCCTGCAGCCTGGACACAGGTGGCTTGCGATATTCTGGCCCAGAAGTATTTCCGCAAGGCTGGGGTGCCGGCAAAACTCAAGGCGGTGCCCGAAGATGATGTGCCCGAGTTTCTGTGGCGCAAACAAGCCGACGAACCGAAAATCAAGAAGCTGGCCGAAGCCAAGCGTTTCAGCGGCGAAAGCGATGCCCGACAAGTGTTCGACCGACTGGCCGGCACCTGGGCATATTGGGGCTGGAAAGGCGGGTATTTCGATTCCGCCGAAGATGCGAGTGCCTATTACGACGAGATGCGCTTCATGCTCGCCAGCCAGATGGCAGCGCCAAATAGTCCCCAATGGTTCAACACAGGACTGCACTGGGCCTACGGGATCGATGGACCCGGCCAGGGACATCACTATGTGGATTTCCAGACCGGCAAACTGACCAAGTCCAAAAGCGCCTATGAACACCCGCAACCACATGCGTGCTTCATTCAGTCCGTTGCTGATGACCTGGTTGGTGATGGTGGTATCATGGATTTGTGGGTTCGCGAAGCACGCCTGTTCAAATACGGCTCGGGCACTGGTTCCAATTTCTCCAACATTCGCGGATCAAACGAAGCGCTGTCCGGTGGCGGCAAATCATCCGGGCTGATAAGTTTCCTGAAGATTGGTGACCGTGCAGCGGGTGCCATCAAGTCCGGTGGCACAACTCGGCGTGCGGCCAAGATGGTGGTGGTTGATATTGATCACCCCGACATCGAGGAATACATCGAATGGAAGGTGCTCGAAGAACAGAAAGTAGCTGCGCTGGTGACCGGTTCAAAGACCTGCCAGCTTCACCTCACCGCCATCATGGAAGCGTGCAACGGACCCGACGCGCCGGAAGGTGATGAACGTTTCAATCCAGCCGAAAACCCGGAACTCAAGCGGGCCATTCGTGCATCCCGCAAAGCATTGGTGCCAGACAATTACGCCCAGCGCGTGATTCAATTCGCCCAGCAAGGTTTCAAGGAAATCTCTTTCCCCACCTATGACACGGATTGGGATTCCGATGCCTACCTGACGGTCGCCGGTCAGAATTCCAACAACTCCGTGCGCGTCACCGACGACTTCCTCAAAGCTGTCCAAACGGGTGCAGACTGGGATCTCACCAGCCGAACCGATGGCGGCGTGGCAAAGACAGTAAATGCGAGTGAGCTCTGGGACAAAGTCTCCTATGCGGCCTGGTCGTGCGCGGATCCGGGTATCCAGTACGACACAACGATCAATGACTGGCACACCTGTCCGCAATCCGGTCGGATCAATGCTTCGAACCCATGTTCGGAGTACATGTTTCTCGACGATACCGCGTGTAATCTCGCTTCACTGAACCTGATGACCTTCCGAAATGACGACGGTAGTTTTGATGTCGATGGCTTTTCCCACGCCGTACGCTTGTGGACCGTAACTCTCGAAGTCTCCGTACTCATGGCACAATTCCCGTCGAAGGAAATTGCCCGCCTGAGCTACGAGTTCCGCACACTGGGCCTTGGCTATGCCAATATCGGCGGTCTGCTGATGGCCTCAGGCTTATCCTATGACAGCGATGAAGGCCGAGCACTCTGCGCATCCATCACCGCACTCATGACTGGCATTTGCTACGCGACCTCGGCCGAAATGGCTGAAGAGCTGGGGACCTTCCCGGGTTATTCCAAGAATGCAGACGACATGCTGCGGGTGATCCGCAACCATCGTCGGGCCGCCCATGGTGAATCCAAAGGTTATGAAGCACTGGCCACACTGCCCGTGCCCCTCGACCACACCAACTGCCCTGACACACCCATTGCGAATGCCGCCATGGAGGCATGGGACCTAGCCCTCGATTTGGGCGAAAAGCATGGCTATCGCAATGCCCAGACCACTGTGGTCGCACCGACAGGCACCATCGGACTGGTTATGGATTGCGACACCACGGGCATCGAGCCGGACTTCGCTCTCGTGAAGTTCAAAAAGCTGGCCGGTGGCGGATACTTCAAGATCATTAACCGCATGGTCCCGCAGGCCATGCAGGGTCTTGGCTATACCCCCAAGCAAATCGACGAAATGGCAAACTATGCTGTTGGTCACGGCTCGTTGGCAGACGCCCCGTCAGTCAATCACGCCACCCTCGCCGAAAAAGGCTTTGGTGATGAACAGATTACGGCGATCGAAGAAGGTCTCGGCACCGCTTTCGACATCCGGTTCGCGTTCAACAAGTGGACTTTGGGCGAAGCTTTCTGCACCGAAACTCTTGGTCTCGAGGTCTCTCAGCTTGACGACATGTCTTTCGATTTGCTGACCGCAATTGGCTTTACGGACGAACAGATCGAGGCCGCCAACAATCACGCCTGCGGCACGATGACCCTGGAAGGAGCACCTCACCTCAAGGACGAACATCTGCCGATCTTCGACTGCGCCAATCCTTGTGGCAAAATCGGTAAACGCTTCCTTTCGGTCGACAGCCATATCCGGATGATGGCGGCCTCTCAGCCGTTCATTTCCGGTGCGATCTCCAAAACGATCAACATGCCCAACAGCGCCAGCGTCGAGGAATGCGCGGAAGCCTATATGCTGTCCTGGAGTCTGGGGCTGAAGGCCAATGCGCTCTATCGCGACGGCTCCAAACTCAGCCAGCCGCTGCAATCACAGCTTCTCGCGGATGAATCAGATAATGCGGAAGACATCGTCGACGCGTTGATTGATGCCCCGAATGGACGGCGCGCAGAAATCGTCGCAGAGCGGATTGTCGAACGCATCGTGGAGCGAGAGGTCGATCGCCAGAAACTTCCTCATCGTCGCAAGGGCTACACCCAGAAAGCCATTGTCGGTGGCCATAAAGTTTATATCCGCACCGGCGAGTATGATGACGGCACCATTGGCGAAGTCTTCCTCGACATGCACAAAGAAGGTGCCGCCTTCCGCTCTTTGATGAACAACTTCGCCATCGCAGTATCCATCGGTCTGCAATATGGCGTGCCGCTGGAAGAGTTCGTAGATGCCTATACCTTCACGCGGTTTGAGCCATCAGGACCAGTGGAAGGCAATGAAACCATCAAGATGGCGAGTTCCATTCTTGATTATATTTTCCGTGAGCTGGCGATCAGCTATCTCGGTCGCAATGACCTCGCGCATGTGGAAATAGACGATCTAGAGCCCGACACAATGGGCCGCGGGGAGTCCGATGACGGATTGCCGCCGAGATCGAAACTTACGGAATCGGTTGTCAGCACCGGATATGTCCGAAAATCCACGCTGTCGGTGATCGAGGGTGGCCTACGTGAACTCGAGCCGGTGCAGCAGGCGCCGGAGGCCCATGCCACAGTGGCGGCAACGGGTACCGACGGCATGGTGTCCGGAGATATTGAACCAGCTGTGACTCCTCTGCCGTCCGCAGGACAGCAGCAACTCGATCTGGAATATGTGGTGCAGGAAGAACGTTCAATGCGCATTCGTCAGGCACGCCTGAAGGGTTACGAGGGCGATGCATGTGGCGAGTGTGGAAACTTCACACTTCTGCGGAATGGAACATGCATGAAATGCGACACCTGTGGTGGAACCAGCGGGTGTAGCTGAGGGATTCGGGTGGGGCCGGACCCCAATCGCCTGAATAATCGACCTTGTGCCAGTCCGATTGGCACCGGGTCACACTCTCCTCCCTGACCTCCGGGGTGTGCAAAGGTAGGCGCACCCCGGTTTTTTTGACGGAAACAGGCTGTCGACCACCCCGCATCGCCTGCCATACTCAACCTCACAACAGAAACCTTCGAAGGACACACCATGGCTGGAACAATTGACGCACGCCTTTCTGAACTCGGGATCGAACTTCCGTCCGCCAATGCCCCAGCGGGGAACTATGTACCCTTCGTCCGCACAGAAAATTTGCTATTCATTTCCGGACAAATTCCAGTGGTCGATGGAAAACCGGGCTTCATCGGGCACCTGGGCGCCGAATTTGACGTTGAAGACGGCGCCGCTGCGGCACGTATTTGCGCGCTTTCAGTGATTGCCCAGGCCAAGGTTGGCCTTGATGGTGACCTTGACCGCATCACACGGGTCGTAAAGCTAACCGGTTTTGTGGCCGCAACGCCTGACTTCAAGGCCCATCCAACTGTCGTCAATGGCGCGTCCGATCTGATGGCAGAAGTCTTCGGTGCTGCCGGAGCACATGCCCGTGCAGCCGTTGGTATGTCTTCCCTGCCCGCTGGGGTCGCGGTTGAGGTTGAAGCCATTTTTGAAGTCTCCTGATCAAGAGCCTGTGAGCAATATCCACTCCCATTCCCACGGACCAGCACCGGCTGACACGCCAGGCGGTGACAAGCGTCTGGCATTTGCCATTGCCGTCAATGTTTTGCTGACGGTGGTTCAGGTGATTGGCGGTGTGTTCTCCGGCAGTCTGGCTCTGATCGCGGACGCCATCCATAATCTCTCTGATGCCGCAGCGCTGGCAATTGCACTGATTGCCCGCAAGATTTCCCGGCAACCTGCCGATGCCAATCACACCTATGGGCACGGCCGCGCCGAAATGATCGGTGCCGTGTTTAATCTGGCGTGGCTAATCTTTATTGGGCTATTCCTGATTGTCGAAGCCATCGACCGGCTGATCGACCCACAGCCCGTCGAAGGTTGGACCGTGGTGATCATCGCCGGTATTGCCCTGATAGTCGATATCGCGACTGTGATGCTGACCTACGCGATGGCAAAGCAATCGATGAACATTCGTGCCGCCTTCATCCACAACCTGTCTGATGCGCTGGCCTCAGTTGGCGTGATCATTGGTGGCACATTGATTATTCTCTACGAATGGCTGTTCGTCGATGCCATCGTCACCATGGTGATTTCGATCTATATCCTCGCCCATGCCGGCATCGAAATCCCCAAAGCGATCCACATTCTGATGCAGGGTGTCCCGCAGGATATTGACGTGACCGAAGTTACCGACAGCCTGCAGAAAGTCGATGGTGTGCGCGATGTCCATCATGTTCATATCTGGCATATCGATGAACATCGTCTGTCACTGGAAGCACATGTAGTGATTGATCAGGTTGACATGAACCAGATGGAAAACATCAAGAACGCAATCAAAGCGCAACTCTCGACACAATTCGAGATCGGGCACTCGACGCTGGAATTCGAATTCCCCGGCCGAGACGACGCCCCACTTGGTGTCGGCGAAACCGCGCACTAGACTGTCGCCATGCCCGACGGTGACACAGCACTATCCGCCCGAATTGTCGAAAACATCGCGAATATCCCGGCCGACACATGGGAGAAACTCGCTGGTGATGACAATCCATTCGTCAGCCATCAATTCCTGCATGCGCTGGAGGAAACAGGCTGCGCAACGAACGAAGCGGGCTGGCTACCTCAGCACATCATTGTCGAGGAGACAGACGGCACGATCATTGCCGCCGCGCCGATGTACCTTAAAAGCCATTCTCAGGGCGAATACGTGTTCGATCATGGCTGGGCCAATGCGTGGGAACGCGCCGGCGGTCGCTACTACCCGAAAATGCAGGTTGCGGCCCCCTTCTCTCCGGTTTCAGGACCACGTTTGCTGGCCGGGAACGGCCCGGATTCTGACGATTCCCGTCTGACGTTGCTTCGCGCGCTGGAAACCATGTGCAAGCAACTCGATGTTTCTTCGGTCCATGTGACTTTCTGCACCGAGCGTGAGCACGCGCTGATCGGGATTGCCGACTGGATCCCCCGCGTGGGCCGACAATTCCACTGGCACAACCGTGGATACCAGACCTTCGATGACTTTCTTGGTGCCCTGACCAGTCGCAAACGCAAAATGATCCGAAAGGAACGACGGCAAGTTGCCGATCAGGGTATTCGGGTTCGCGCTCTTTCAGGAGACGACATCCAACCCGAACACTGGGATGCGTTCTATCAATTCTATGTCGATACCTATGACCGGAAATGGGGCTACCCCTACCTGACCCGCGAATTCTTTGAAGCCGCGCAGGCAAGGCTTGGGCAAAAGATCGTATTGGTGATGGCCGATATGGAAGGACTGCCAGTCGCCGGCGCGCTCAATCTACGGGGTTCTGACGCTCTCTATGGGCGCAACTGGGGCTGCCTTGGGGACTTCCGGTTTCTACATTTGAGGCCTGCTATTATCAGGCGATCGAATATGCGATCAACAATGGCCTGTCGACGGTTGAGGCCGGTACGCAAGGTCCGCACAAAATCCAGCGCGGCTATGAGCCGGTCCAAACCTATTCTGGTCACTACATTCCCAATGAAGGATTTCGCGAAGCGGTCGCACGCTTCTGCGAAGAAGAACAGCGCGAAGTAGACTGGGAAATGGAAGCCTATGCCGAGCACCTGCCCTACCGGCAGGAAGACTAGCCTTCCAGGCGCTCTCGCCTACTTCTCGACGAGAGCTGGTTCCTTGTCACCATCACCGGAATCATCCGGGCTGGGTTTCTTCCGCTTCTTGCCGGACCCGCCATCCCCTGACGGCTTGTCTTCCTCAATCCCGAACGTCAATACACCGTCCTCGACACCGATATTCACCGCTCCACCCTTCGTGAGTTTGCCGAACAACAGTTCTTCGGCGAGAGGCTGCTTCAAGCTCTCCTGAATCACACGGGCAAGCGGACGGGCACCAAATTGCGGGTCATAGCCTTTCTTGGACAACCACTCGCGTGCATCTTCATCCAACGTGATTGTCACGTTTCTATCTTCAAGCTGGGATTCCAGTTGCATGACGAACTTGTCGACCACGCGGCCCATCACATCGGGCGACAGGTTTTTGAACCCAATCACAGCGTCCAGGCGGTTTCGGAATTCCGGGGTAAACAGGCGGTTGATCGCCTCTTTGTCATCACCCTCTCGCACACCTGAGCCAAAGCCCATGGCCGGCTTGGCCAGGTCAGACGCACCAGCATTGGTGGTCATGATCAGGACCACATTGCGGAAGTCCACGGACTTGCCGTTGTGATCAGTCAGCTTTCCGTAGTCCATGACCTGCAATAGGATATTGAACAAATCAGGATGGGCCTTTTCGATCTCGTCGAGCAGCAAGACCTGATGCGGGTGCTGATCAATGGCATCGGTCAGCAGTCCCCCTTGGTCAAACCCTACATATCCCGGAGGCGCACCGATCAGACGGGATATCGAATGACGTTCCATATATTCCGACATGTCGAACCGGGTCAGCTCTACACCGAGAGAACGCGCCAGTTGGCGCGCGGCCTCAGTCTTGCCGACACCGGTTGGACCCGAGAACAGATAGGCACCGATGGGCTTCTCAGGCTCCCGCAAACCCGCACGGGCCAGTTTGATCGCTCCGGACAACGCGGTGATCGCATCGTCCTGACCAAAGACCATGGTCTTGAGGTCGCGCTCCAGGTTTTCCAGCGCGGTCTTGTCGTCACGACTGACGGTCTTCGGCGGAATGCGTGCAATCTTGGCGACAACAGCCTCCACATCCTTCACACCGATGGTCTTCTTGCGCTTGGAGGGGGAGAGCAATGACTGTGCTGCGCCAGATTCATCGATCACATCGATCGCGCTGTCGGGCAGCTTGCGGTCACCAATATAGCGGGCCGAAAGTTCTACCGCCGTGCGGATCGCCTGATCGGTGTATCGGATGTCGTGATGTTCTTCATAATACGGCTTCAGGCCGCGCAGGATCTTGACCGTGTCTTCAACCGATGGCTCATTCACGTCAATTTTCTGGAACCGGCGGACCAGAGCACGATCCTTTTCGAAGTAACTTCGATACTCCTTGTAAGTGGTTGACCCGATGCACCGCAGCTTCCCGCTGGCCAGTGCCGGCTTCAGCAGGTTAGAGGCGTCCATCGCGCCACCGGATGTGGCACCGGCACCAATCACCGTGTGGATTTCATCAATGAAGAGAACGGCACCGGGCATGCCCTCAATCTCATTGATGACAGCTTTCAAACGCTCTTCGAAGTCCCCGCGATAACGGGTTCCTGCAAGCAAGGCCCCCATGTCGAGTGAGAAGATCGTGGCGTCTGCCAGAACCTCTGGCACTTCACCTTCAACAATGCGTTTGGCGAGACCTTCGGCAATCGCCGTCTTACCAACGCCTGGGTCTCCCACATATAGCGGGTTGTTCTTCGTGCGTCGGGCCAGAATCTGGATAGTTCGCTCAACTTCGTGCTCACGCCCGATCAGCGGGTCAATATCCCCGTCCTCCGCCTTCTGGTTGAGGTGCACGCAATAGGCCGTCAGGGCTTCCTGCCCCTTCTTGACGATCGTCTCACCGTCTTCGCCCTCTTCCTCAGCGCCACGGGCCGCTCGGGGGTCTTCCTGACCCGGTACCTTGGCAATGCCATGTGAAATGTAGTTCACAGCATCCAAACGTGTCATTTCCTGCTGCTGCAGGAAAAATACAGCGTGGCTTTCACGTTCAGAGAAAATCGCGACCAGAACATTGGCGCCCGTTACCTCTTCGCGACCGGACGACTGAACATGGATCGCTGCGCGTTGAAGCACGCGCTGGAACCCGGCCGTCGGTTTAGATTCCTCGACACGGCTGGTGATCAGACTGGAGAGCTCTTCATCGATATATTCGGACAGATCATGACGCAGATGATCGATATCGACGCCACAGGCACGCAGAACAGAAACCGCGTCCTGATCTTCTGTAAGAGACAGGAGCAGATGCTCCAGCGTCGCATACTCATGATGGCGTTCATTCGCGAGCGCCAATGCGCGATGCAATGATTGTTCGAGGTTCTGAGACAACATTTGCGAAGGTTACCTTTCGCGTCGGGGCTTCGTCATCTGGGACATACAATACATTCGCAGCACGTCAGTCCTTTTCAAGGGTGCACTGCAAAGGATGTTCGTTCTTGCGCGCAAAATCCATGACCTGGGTCACTTTGGTCTCTGCGACTTCATAGGTAAAGACACCGCAAATTCCCACGCCCTTCTGATGGACATGGAGCATGATCTGAATGGCGTCTTCGTATGATTTCGAAAAAAACTGTTCGATCACCATCACGACGAATTCCATCGGCGTGTAGTCGTCATTCAGCATCAGAACCTTGTACATCGACGGTTTCTTCGTCTTGGTTCTGGTCTTCGTGGCCAGTCCGGACTGTCCGTCACCGTCGCCGCCAATAGCATCATCGGAATCGTCATCACCCGCAGCACGCGGCGGCGGGAGCAGGTCGTCCATCGAATATAAAATTTTGCGTAACATTATTCGCGCTGTGGTGCCGGTTGGTTCGTCAGACATTCTAGACGAGCCGATGCCCTCCGCGAAAGCCATGCAGCCCTGCCTCGGTACACCTAATTGTGTACGAAACCGTCGAAAAGCAAGCCCCAGACATGACAACGGCCCGACCAGAAGTACTGGGTCGGGCCGTCTAAACGCCGTCGTATGGGAGGAGAGTTACGAGGCGGTTGTCTTGGCAAGGGTTTCAACGGCCTTGTTGATGCGCTCATTGAGCGGCTGAGAAGCCTGATTGGAGACCTTCACCGAAATGTCCTGAAGCTTGGAGGTTTCGGCAACGAAACCGTCAAAAGCGTTCTTGGCCCATTCGGACTGCAGATCCATCAGTTCCTGCGGGTCCTTGGCTGTGCTCAGCTTCTTGGCGGCAGCCATATTCGCTTCAGTGGCCTGCTGGGCATATGCGGCGAATTCCTTGCCGACAACCTCGAAACCCTTCGCAACAATGTTGCTGGAGACGATTGCCGCCTCAACGTTCTCGCGGTTGAAGTCGGAGACCTCGTCAAAATTACCAAAAATGGACTGCTGCGCCTTGGCAAGCTGCTCACGGGCTGAGTTGTAGAACTCCTCATAACCCTTCGCGAAAGCGTCGGTACCCGCCTGCAAGGCATCATCAAAGGACTTCTTCTGGGCTTCAGCGGCGGACTCAAAAGTTTCCTGAGCTGTCTTCGCGGAGGCGGTCTTCTTCGTGGTAGCCATGGTATAACTTCCTTCTAATATTTGTGCTCTGCATCGCACAATCTGTGAGGGGCTCGCGAAACGTAAACTGACCAAGCCCTTGAATTCCTGTCGTTGCTGCACTGCAACATGAGACATATATGGGGGAGCCCGCCCGTAGTGTCAACAAATTATTTGTGCACCGCACCATTTTTTAAGTGCGTGCGAAAACCGCTGGTTTTTCAAGTGTTTTTCATCGATTTTGCGAACTGAAATTCAAAAAAAACCGGAAATTATCTCTTCCAAACGCTGGTAAAGAGTACAGAAATACATCCGCCCGGAGCCGGATTCAAAACGGTTATCGGTTGTCAGTACGTCGACTTAGTGGTCACTGATCCAACTGATAGCGCGGTCACTCCACTCTCCCCCCGGTGCTGCTCCTTCACCCAAAACAGAGAAATGAGTCTTTTCCGCCATCTCCAGCGTATCCACATCCGAACCTGCGACAGCAAGTGAGGCCGCAAATGCCTTTCCCTGCGGAATCAGGAATGGATAGTCATCGCTCCCCCAGGAAACGAGGAACGGTGGCAGTGTTCCCGCGAGACGATGTTGCGGACTTTTCTCCCGGCCATCATCGCCTTCAGCCAGACAAGGCGGGGGCCAGTCTGCATAATCAGCCTCTGAGGAGACGTCATAAACGCCAGATATCGGGAGGCATCCCTTGATCACATCGCGTGCCAATCCATGACGTGCCTGCCAATCGCCGGTGACCGCGAGTTGCGCCGCATAGTGCCCGCCCGAAGAATGTCCCCCGATAAATATCCGGTTTGGATCTCCCCCATGGCGATCAACATTCGCTGCTAGGCAGGCGATTCCATTGCAGAGATCAGGGAATCCTTCATCAAAATGGCTGGGGGCCAGGCGGTGCCCGAGACTCGCGAATGTAATGCCCGCCGCGTGAAATGCAGGCGCCATAAACGCCATGGCTTCCTTGTGACCGCTGGTCCAGCGTCCGCCATGCACAAACGCAAAAACAGCGCCAGTGGGATTTGCGGCAGGGTAAATCGCGATACGCTGGTAGATATCATCCCCCCAGACGATGTCGACACCCGCTACATCCCGGCTTCGATCCCAGAGTTCATTCTGAAATTCGAGGATGGGTTCAGGTCGCGGCAATTGCGGCGGATAATCTTCAAGTCTTAGAAGCGGCATCGTTTTCCCCAAAAATCACGCGATATGTCTCATTCTAAAGTCCGCCAACTGTTCCATCGGCGGCATCATTGATTTTGATATAAAAGGCGCGGTCATCAAACCCCTCAACTGGCTTTGCTTTCCGGAATGTGACTCCTGTTTCATCATTGGCCAAAAGCGCGACTGCAAAGCCAAGGGCATTCAGATCAACCTTGTCCTGATCAAATGCAAATATTCGAAAGTCGCCATTCTGGCAGGACGCGACAATCCAATAGAAAGCGTTGCTTTTGAATTGTTGGCCAGCCGAATTGGGCGCTACTGCAACATCCGCGTTGTAAGCGTTGATGATCTGCAATGCCTGAACTTCGGTCAAAATGCGTTCAGACTTCTGCAATTCCCACGGTCCAAGGGGATTGGAGAACGCAAAACGTCCCAGATTGCCGCCTTCGTTTCGCGCACGCGCCGAGTATGACGCCCCCTCTTCCCGGCCTCTCAATTCATAGGCACGGATTTGCCTCTCATAGACACCGTTGTAGACAAACCGATAGTGATCATTGCTATCTGGTGTACATGCAGCCTTGATATCGTCACCTGCTACAAAACTGAACCATGTGAACGAACGTGAAAGCGGATTGCCATCAGAACCGGTATAGGTTGTACACGCGGCCAGGGTCAGCAGGGCTGCCACTATCGAAAACTTCGAAATCAAGGTTCTCATACGAGCCCAAGTCTCCGATTTGAAATGGTTATTTTCGACATGCTATTTACACGCTTTCGGAACGTTGACTAGAATCTGTTTGATTCAATTGAGAGAATCAATCCTGAACCTCAAATGATGGGATTACCGTCCGTGTTTGAATGCCTGAGCAATGCAGTTTACAGCATCAGGCGGCGCGCGTCGTGTTGGGGGTTGAACCTGTCTTTACCCGTGTTTGCTCTGGTGATGGCTGTCGCAACCCCGCAAACGGCAGAGGCGAAATACGCGGCATTCGTGGTCGATGCCAATACCGGTCAGGTCTATTACGCACGTAATGCCGATACCCGACGGTTCCCCGCATCCCTCACGAAAATGATGACGCTCTACATGGCATTTGAAGCCCTGGAGACCGGAAAACTGGTACCCGATCAACCCCTGCCGGTATCACGGCGCGCGGCAGGCCAGGCGCCGTCAAAACTCGGTCTCAAGGCCGGACAGACCATCACAGTCGAAGAGGCCATAAATGCCTTATCTGTAAAATCGGCCAATGATGTAGCCACTGTCATGGGTGAGGCCATTGGTGGAACCGAAGCCAATTTCGCGCGATTGATGACCCGCCGCGCCCATGCTCTGGGTATGAACAACACAACCTTCATGAACGCGTCTGGTCTTCCCAATAGCCGTCAAAAAAGCACGGCGCGGGATATGGCGACCTTGGGCAAGGCGCTGCTGGACAATTTTCCGGGCTATTACAGCTACTTCTCGAAACTCACCTACAAGCACAACAAACGCACCTACCGAAACCACAACAAGCTGTTGCGCACCTATGAAGGCATGGACGGCATCAAAACCGGATACATTCGTGCCTCGGGTTTCAATCTGGTTGCATCGGCAGAACGCGACGGTGTGCGTCTGATCGGTGTCGTCTTCGGTGGCAAAACGGGGCAGTCACGCGACGCACATATGGCATCATTGCTGAACAGGTCATGGCCAAAAGCAAAGTCCAACTCAACCGTTGCAGCCCTACCCGTTCCCAAACCCGAGCTTCCCGGACAGAAAGCACCAGCATCCATTCCCAAACCACAGCTTGCTCTTGCGCAGCCGACCACCGACATCCGATGGGGCGTCCAGATAGGAGCGTTTCGTGGGCAAAACAAGGCGCGGTCCGCCGCCGGTTTCACAGCCAAACGACTTCAAGAGCTGCCCGCAACTGCGATTGTTCAGGTTACGCCTCTCCACGGTGAGCGGGAAACACTCTATCGCGCGCGAATTGTGGGAATGGACCGAAAGATCGCCAGCAATATGTGCCGCGAACTTCGCAGATCGGGTTCTCCCTGCGTCATGGTGACACCAAGCGGTGACCTCCAAATTGCCAATGCCGGACGCAGCTAGCACCTCGCGCAATCACGCATGACCCAATTGCATCTTGATGACTTTGCCCGCGGGCAGGTCTTTGAACTGGGTCAGCATAGCTTTACCCGGGATGAAATTCTCGAGTTTGCGACGGCCTTCGATCCGCAACCATTCCATATCAATGAAGATGCGGCTGCACAGTCAAACTACGGCGGACTGATTGCGAGCGGTTGGCACACGGGGTCTATCTTCATGCGCTTGCTGGTTTCTGGTCTTTTGCATCGTTGCGCCTCCATGGGATCACCCGGTGTCGACGAACTGCGCTGGCTCGCACCGGTTCGGCCAGGCGATACGCTTTCAGCACGTCTTGAAATTGAGGCCATCCGTCCATCCAAAAGCAAACCTGATCGCGGCTTCATCACCACCCGTGCTGTGCTGACAAATCAGGACAGCTTCGACGTGCTTACACTGCGTGCCCCGTTGATGATCCGACGCCATATCAAAGACTAGTGCCAAAAGAAAAAGCCCCGCCGAAGTGACGGGGCTTTTCAAATTCAGTCTACGGGACGCTTAATCAGCAGCCTCAGACTTTCCAATCGCTGCATTCACCCGCGGCATGACCTCTTCTGCCATCAGTTGCAGGGAACGACGACCCAGGCCCTCATCCACCCAGTCCATGCCGGCATAGACAAGTTCTCCGAAATCACCAGTGACTTCGCGGAATGCCAAAATCTGATCAACCACATCGTTCACGGTTCCCGCGAAAACCAGATCATCGAGAACGCGATCAATCGTGACGTTCTCATCAGGCTCATCACGTTCATGCTTGAACACAGCGTGACGGTTGGCCTTCTGGAGCTTCGTGTAAAGCTGGTTATAGTAGAAGCGATACGGGCTTTTCGCATCGTCCTTGCCATAGCTCTGCGCCGTGGCGTCATCGTCAGCAACGAAGATCGTTCGCGCGATGCGCCAATCCGAAGTGTCAGCCTTGACGCCAACCTCTTCCTTGCCTTGCGCGTAATTGTTCCAATGGGTCGCAGCCCATTTGTCGAGCAGGAAGTTTGCAGACAAAGGATGGAAGTCCCGCTTGCCCATGGCGATCACGCCCTTGGAAAACGGTGCCACAACCGTACCTACAATTTCAGGGCGCGGGTTCTGATAAGGCTTGGGCATAATGCCAATGCCGGTTTCTTCGAACAGCGTCTTCTCGGTGGTAACCTTGAATCGGTTGCCCGGCAGATCAATGTTGTAGGGCGGGTCACGTTCCCAGATTTCGAGAATCACATCGATCGCCTCTGCAAACATCTGGTTGCGATCCTCATCCAGGATACCCAGCGCCTCAGCATCAGACGTCAGCGCACCCGGGCTGATGCCCATGATGAAACGGCCCTCGGCCAGATGATCGAACATCGCAGCATGGGTGGCCACCAGTGTCGGATGGAGATGCGACAGGTTCGTGGTTCCGGTGGCGAGCTTGATCTGTTTGGTCGAGTGGATCAACGTCGCGTGAAACAGCATCGAACTCGTGATGTTTTCGGCCGCATCGGACAAATGTTCGCCCATAAATGCATCGTAGTAGCCCAACTCGTCACAAAAGATAATCGCGGCGCGATCCTCTTTCAGCGTCTCGGTATAATTTCGGTGCAGCGGATGCACCGGCATGGCGAAATAACCTAATCTCATCGCGGCCTCTTTCTTTGAGTGCGGTTTCCTGAATTTCGTTCCGGTAATTTAGCCGGTTCTATCTATCGGGCGAAGCTCAATTCCGGAAAGGAACTTGTGCCACCGACTTGCCGAGCAAGATAACGCCCGTCGCTCCCCGTTTCAAAGGTCCTCGGGTGCGGCAATTCCACTCTCGGCCAATTGCGCTGTCAGTGCGCTTTTGAGACGAGTAAGCCCATCGATATCCCGGGCCTCGCAACGCGCCACCAGCACATCCTGCGTATTTGAAGCCCGCAACAGCCACCAGCCGTCTTCGGTGTTCACCCGAACCCCATCAATGGACGTGACATCCGCTCCGGCGGAATCCAGACGCGCAGAGACTTCCTCAATCACATCAAACTTGCGCTCTTCAGCGCAGGGGAACCGCAGTTCAGGGGTGTTTTCAACTTCCGGGATGCGGTCACGCAATTCGGCCAGCGTGATCTGCTGTCGTTCCAATAGTGCCAGCAGTCGCACCGCGGCATACAGCCCATCATCAAACCCAAAATATCGGTCCGCGAAGAAGATGTGTCCGCTCATTTCACCGGCCAGCGGCGACCCTGTTTCCGACATCTTCGATTTGATCAGCGAATGCCCCGTCTTCCACATGATAGGCACGCCACCAAGCCGGGCAATCTCATCGAAGAGCACCTGACTGGATTTTACGTCCGCGATGATTGTTGCACCCGGGTCTTCGCGGAGAACATCCTCGGCAAAGAGCATCATCAGCTGGTCAGCCCAAAGAATTCGCCCTTTTCCATCGACCACGCCCACACGGTCGCCATCGCCATCAAAGGCAATTCCCAATTCGCAATCATGCTCGGCAATATGGTTCTGCAGATCGACAAGGTTCTCGGCGACAGTGGGATCGGGGTGATGCCCTGGAAATGTCCCGTCCACAATGCCATTCACCACGTGATGATGCCCCGGCATGCGCGTACAGAGCATATTCAGCACCTCGCCCGCCGCACCATTGCCCGGGTCCCAAGCGATACGTGCCATGCGAAGAGGCTGATGCTCGCGCGCCAACACATCCACATAATCGCTGCGAATATCGAAATCCTCGACACTGCCCTCGCCAGACGCATAACTGGCGCTTTCGGCGATGGAGCCCAGACGCTGGATGGCGTCACCAAAGAACGGCTTGCTCGCCAGCGTCATCTTGAAACCGTTGTAATCCGACGGGTTGTGACTGCCGGTCACCATAATCCCAGACCCGGTATCGAGATGTCGTATGGCAAACGAAAGCATCGGGGTTGGCCCCATGTTGATCCGTTTGACGTGCAGGCCACAGGCCATCAGCCCCTCGAGCACAGCCTCTGCAAGCCCCGGCGACGTCAAACGCCCATCAAACCCAAGCGCTGCCTGATCTCCGCCTGCCTCAACAACGCAGGTTCCAAACGCGCGCCCCACGGCATAGGCATCATCACGCGAGAGCGTGTCATCAACAACGCCGCGAATGTCGTACTCGCGTAGAATGGTCGGATTGAAACTATGGGGACTGGACATACGGATCCCTTAGCTGGTCGCCGCTACAGCAGCACGACCAATTGAAATGTAGTCGAAACCGGATTCACGCATTTCTTCTGGGCGATAGATATTGCGTAAATCAACCATAACCGGACGGTTCAAAAGTTCTTTGGCACGTTGCAGATCAAGAGCACGGAATTCGTTCCACTCCGTCACAATCGCCACGACGTCAGCGCCATCCATTGCATCATAAGCATCTGAACACCAGACCGGTCCATCCATGATCGCCTTAGCCTCATCCATGCCAACCGGGTCAAACACCCGCACAGTCGCCCCCGCTTCAATCAGGCGCGGCACGATCACCAAGCTGGGCGAGTCCCGCATGTCATCGGTATTGGGTTTGAACGTCAAACCCAGTACCGCAACCGTTTTGCCAGAGACATCACCACCGCACGCATCAATGATTTTCAGGGCCATCGCTTCCTTGCGATTGGTGTTGACCTCGATCACTTGCTCCACAATGGAGATCGGCGCACCCACATCGCGTGCAGAACGCACGAGCGCCTCGGTATCTTTAGGAAAACACGACCCGCCATAACCCGGGCCGGCATGCAGAAACTTGGAGCCGATACGACCGTCGAGGCCGATCCCCTTCGCCACATCCTGCACATCCGCGCCGACCTTTTCACACAGGTCAGCAAATTCGTTGATAAAGGTGATCTTCGTTGCCAGAAACGTATTGGCGGCATATTTGATCAATTCAGCCGTTTCCAGACTGGTGTGAATAATCGGCGTATCACGCAAGAACAACGGCCGATACAGCGAACCCACTGTTTCAGCTGCACGCTCGGAATCTGCGCCAATCACCACGCGGTCCGGGCGCTTGAAATCTTCAATCGCTGAGCCTTCGCGCAGAAATTCCGGATTTGAGGCGATTTCGATTTCACCATCCGGGCGCACGGCCTGAATGCGCTCCATGACTTCACGGCCTGTACCCACCGGCACGGTCGATTTGGTGACCACGACCGTGTACCCATCCGCATGGCGCGCGATATCCTCAGCCGCCTGAAAAACATAGCTTAGATCCGCGTGACCATCACCGCATCGCGAAGGCGTGCCCACAGCGATAAAAACCGCGTCAGCCGTTTTGACCGCACTGGCAAGATCGGTTGTGAAGCTCAAACGTCCAGCCGCAACATTGCGATCAACAAGGTCATCGAGGCCCGGCTCATAGATCGGCATTTGCCCGTTCTCGAGCATCGTTATCTTGTCGGCATTGTTGTCGACACACACAACATCCCAGCCAAATTCAGAAAAACAGGCTCCCGAGACAAGCCCCACATAGCCAGTGCCAACCATCGCGATCTTCATGCGGACGCCTTGGTCACACGGGCAATCATTTCGCGTGTGCCTGAGCCCAGATCGTCACGGGCCAGGGCAAATGCGATGTTGGCTTCCAGAAACCCCAGCTTGTCTCCGCAATCGAAACGCTGTCCTTCGAAGGCCAGTCCGTGAAACGGTTGCCGGTCGATCAGGCGCGCCATCGCATCCGTCAGCTGAATTTCGCCACCCGCACCAGTCTCCTGACGCTCAAGTTCGGTGAACACATCGGGCATCAGGATATAGCGACCAATGACAGCCAGATTGGACGGTGCCGTCCCCGCGGCAGGTTTCTCAACCAACCCCCTGACCGGGCGCACATCACCAGTCGCGCCGCCAGCATCGATAATGCCGTAACGCGAAGTGTGATCGTCAGGCACTTCCATCGCTGCGACGACATTGCCACCGGTATCTTCGAAGACATCTGCCATCTGCTTGAGGCAGGGCGTATCGGCCATGATCAAATCGTCTGCCAGAAGAACAGCAAAGGGTTCATCACCGACCAGATGACGCGCGCACCAGACGGCATGGCCAAGACCCAGCGGCTCCTGCTGGCGCAAATAGGCGATATCACCGGGTGGCAGGAGGGTTTCGCGGAGATCAGCCAATGCATCGTCTTTATCCCGCTCCCGCAACAGGGCCTCGAGCTCAACACTGTGGTCGAAATGATCTTCAATGGCGCTTTTGCCGCGCCCCGTTACAAAGATGAATTGTTCGATACCAGCATCCCGAGCCTCATCGACCGCATACTGAATGAGCGGCCGGTCGACCACCGGGAGCATTTCCTTCGGCATCGCCTTAGTGGCGGGGAGAAATCGTGTCCCCATGCCGCCAACCGGGAAGATCGCTTTGCGTACGCGGTTTGCCATGATTTTGGAGCGGAGTCCGTTTGCGGTGCGCCAAGCGGCTGGAACCGAACTTTTGCCATAGCGCCACGATACCGCGCAAGCGCAGTGGCCTATCGGCTCAGCAGCGCATCTTTGGCCTGATTCACCTTGGCGGCCATCCAGTCGGACCCACCCTGATCCGGATGTGCGCGTTTCATTTCCTGACGATAGGCAGCCTCAATATCCAAATCCGAGGCACCCGGGCTCACGCCAAGTATTTCACGAGCCTCGTCCACACTCATGCCATCGCGGGTCCAGGGGCTTTCGGGATTGCCGGTGCGTCTCTCGGAACCACCTGCAGCTGCCTCTCCGACCACATCGCGCCATTCCGGCTGCGCACGATCAAGATAACTTTCCAGAACACTACGGGACTGTTCATCTTCCCGCGCGCATTCACGCCAAAGCTCGATCAATTCACCGAGCTTCATGTCTGACAAAATAAGACCTGAAAATGCACCCTCGCGGACAGTGCCATCCATGTCACCGGTATCGTGGTCGAGAGTCATCCGCAGATATCGCGTATCAATTTCGCTGGCCTGCCCCGAACTCGGCCCACGAGCATTTTTCTGCATGCTGCGTATAGCCCGCCAACGCATCAATAGCGGGAATACCGGAAAGGATAGTGCCCAGAGCAAATTCCAGCGACCGGATATCGCAATTGCGATTAACCCGAAAACAACAATACCGCCAGCCACCCAACGCAAGGCTCGGAAGACATCAGCCGGCTGCGCATTCACGAACCATCGTCCGACCAGATACAAGCCAAGGAGAAAACAGAAACCAAATGCAATCCAAGCCATCGGGGCTACCTCTTTCCACGCATCTGATCAGCAATTTGCAACACCCGCCCGCCGCGGGTTTTGCCCAAATTCTCCAACGCGCGACGACCGCCCGCCGAGAAGACGGCCACAGCGGCCAGAAGCTCACGTAATTGCTTGGCGCTACCCGCATCAAAACCACAGCAAGCTCCGCCCGACAAACGCGCAACCTGTTCAAAGGCACGGCGCGAGATTGGCTCACCGCCCTCATGAAAGATAAACACCGGAGTACCTACCAGCCCCAACTGACCAGCCAGATGACCCAGATCGTCAATATCCTCTTCAACCACATCACCCACAAAAACCAGTGCATCAACCTTGCGACGGCTGGTTTCTTTCAGGGTGTGGCTGAGCAGTTTCCGGATCTGGGTACGCCCGGCAAGGCAACGTACCTTCAACATACGCCTTACCAACTCTTCGGGAGATTCAAGCCACTGGGTGACCTTCATTTCGCCAAATCCACGATAAAAGGCCAGTTGAACTTCCAGCCCTCCGATTTCCTCTGTTGAGGTAAACATCTCTGACTGCAACTGGCAGGCCATGTCCCATGTGGGCTCGCGGCTGGCCGTTGCATCAATGGCGAACAGCAACCGTCCTCGTTGCCCAGCCGAACGCTGAACAGGTGTGGTTGCAACCTTGTTGAGGAACGCATCAATGTCAGCACGGCTGGATCGGCCTGCCGGTAGTTTCGGATCGTGCGTGTCACCGGTCATATGCCGCTCCTACCCTGAAGCCGCGACACTGGGTGCGGCAACGACTTCAGGAACGCCCAATGCATGTAGCAGGTTCCTGACTTCCTGCAATGCCGCCACATGGGACATCGTCAACTCGACTGCCGACCTTTCTTCGCGGACGTCCAGCAGGGTAAGTCCTTTCAGAAACAATTCGCGAAAAATCACCCGCTCGCTGAAACCATGCGCCAGGCGAAATGCCAGCCGTTCGGACAATGCCTCCAGCGCAGCATCCATGTTTCGCTTGTTCTTCGTATCGAGTGTCGCCAATCGATTTCGCATGACCACCCAGTCGATCGAACCACCATCACGTAGCGCACGAGACTTCTTCTGATCCCAGACCATTTCGGAATAGCTGCTGAGCGCACGGACAGCATTGGTGTCCGGATCGATATGTCCAAGCAAATCCAAATCCACAAAACTGTCATTCATTGGTGTGACGAGAATGTCCGCAAACGAGTGTCCTGCTCGGGATAGCGGATTGTCGCTACCCGGGGTGTCAATCACGATGATATCGCAATGCCGGGAGATATCATCGACCAGGTTCTGCACCTGCTGACGCTCGTCTTCTGTCGCCAGAACCTTGTCTCGCAATTCGCTGCGCTGGATCGAGCGATAGACAGGTTGCGGCAAGTTCATGCCCGTCTTTTCAGCATAGGCGACGCGATTGTCGAAATATCGCGTCAACGTACCCTGACGGGCATCAAGATCAATCGCCCCTACGGCATAACCTTCGCGCAGCAATCCAACAATGATGTGCATCGCTGTGGTCGATTTTCCCGTTCCACCCTTCTCGTTGCCGAGGACAATAACGGTCGTGCTCATGCTGATCGCAGCCAAACCGCAGTATCGTGGAACACGGCCCCACCATTCGGGCGGCCAGCCTCTGCGCTGATCAGCACATTGATCCCCATTCCCTCAACAAATGCCTTGTTCGGCCAGACGCTTTCGACGATCACCGTATTCCGGCGTAGTCCCGGTGTCGGGCGCGCATGCACAACTACAGAACCCTGCACGTTGCCGATCCGCACCAGATCACCAGCTTCTAGCTGCAACTCCCCGCAGACGTCGGGGTGGAGTTGCGCCTCAGGTCGTCCCTCCCGGGACTGGCTCGTTGCCGTCTCGGTGAAACTGGTGTTGAGGTAATTTCGTGACGGAGCGGTCACAAGCCGAAACGGATGCTCATCATCCCGTGCATCAATTGCATCATAGTGATCCGGCAGTGCCGGCATCCCGGCGTGATTGCCGCCGATCTGCGACCAGTCGGGCATGAAGTGGAATTTGCCGTCGTCATGCCCAAAACCTTCGAGGAAATGTGCCTCCTCAAAAGACAAGGCGCGGTCTTCCCAGTGGCCCTCCCAGCAAGTTTGTACATCGGGATAACCTGAGCGTTGTAACGCGTCATCCATGAGTTCCCATTCGCTCATGGCGAAACCAGGGTGATCCGTATTCAGGCGTTTGGCCAGCTCGGCCAGTACCCAGTGGTTGGAACGCGACTCTCCCACCGGATCGATCACAGCACGGGTCACCTGAAGATGAGTGTGGCCTCCGGCCACATACATATCGTCATGTTCAAGAAAGGTTGTCGCTGGCAGCACGATGTCTGCCATCTCGGCGGTTTCTGTCAGAAACTGTTCGTGCACACAGACAAACAAATCCTCGCGCGCAAAACCTTCGCGTACTTTGCCCAGATCAGGTGCCACATTCATCGGATTCGTGTTCTGGATGAACAACGCGGAGACCGGGGGACCATCTCCGAGGTCACGCGGATCACCTGTCAAAATCGGCCCGATACGCGATTGATCTAGCAGTCGAGTCGACGTGTCCATCACATCCTCACCTTTGATGAGAGTTTGATCGATCCCGTAGATACCACCATTCGAATACAGCGCCCCACCACCCGGATACTGCCACGCACCAGTTACAGCCGGCAGGCAGCTCGCCGAAAACATCTGTACTGCGCCGTTGCGCGATCGTGTGAATCCAAAGCCCAGCCGCAGATAGCTCCGTTGGGTCTTTCCGTAGAACGCAGCAAATGCCTCAATCTCGTCCGCAGAAATGCCCGTGATTGCCTCGGCCCAGTCCGGTGTTCGAAATTTCAGATGCGCCTCAAGTTCCACATATCCCGATGTAAATTTTTCAAGGTAAGCGCGATCTGCATATCCATCGCGGAACAACACATGCATGACAGCACAAGCCAGCGCACCGTCAGTGCCAGGGTTCGGCATCAGATGAATATCAGCCTGCTTGGCAGATTCGGTTTCGTAAGGATCTATAACCACGATCTTCGCATTTCGGGTCTTTCGAGCACGGGTCGCATGGGTCATCACATTGACCTGCGTACTCACCGGATTGCAGCCCCAGATCACGATTAAATCTGACTCCACCATCTCCCGCGCATCAACGCCCGTCTTCGAGCCCGCGCCTGCGAGCCAGCCCGCATCGGCCAGCGTATTGCAGAACGTCGAATGCTGGCGTGAATATCCCATTGCGTGGCGCAAGCGATTAATGCCGTCTCGCTGTACCAGACCCATCGTGCCAGCATAATAATAGGGCCAGACTGTTTCCGGGCCGTGCAGATCAGCAGCGCTTTTGAGTTTACCGGCCACAATATCGAGTGCCTCGTCCCAGGAGATTTCCTCGAAGGCCTCGCGTCCAAGGCCTTTCGCGCCGACTCGACGTAGCGGCTTTGTCAGACGGTCGGGATGATGCACCCGCTCGGCATAACGCGCGACTTTCGCGCAGATCACCCCCGAGGTGTAGGTATTCGCACTCGCCCCACGAACACGCCCGATGGTCTGCGGGTTGAGGCGTTCGACCTCTAGCGCGCAAGTGCTCGGACAATCATGAGGGCATGCAGAGTGAAAAACCTGAACGTCGTTCAGGTCTTCAACCCCAGATTCTGTGCGGTTTTGATCCAGTGGCATCGTAAATTTCTCCAGAATCCGACTATACCGAAACTTGCCCGAAGCGTCGATTGGAAGCACACGAATTCACTTTCAAAACACAATCACGCCGTCTGGCAGAAAAGCGCGGAACGCGAACGCAAATGTCACATCGTAGGAAACATCTTTCAGTATGCCGTCTGAGCCAATGCGCTGCACCACGACATTCCCCACGTCGCGACCAGCAAGCAAAATTGGATGGTCATGAATTGAGTTTTGACCAGCTGTCCATGTCAGCCGGAGATCATCCTCTTCAACGCGTTGTTGGGCGCGGAGAAAACCCAAAGACCAGGCCTTCCCTTCGACCACAACCACCCGCGTGAGCGGACAGATATCTTCTGGCAGATCGTATGCGTAACGTTCGCGCAGCATGTTTTTTGATTGGGTCTCCCAGAGCGTATCCATGCCGTAATAGGGCGTTTGACCATAAGGCTGCGCCATGACATCTGCTGGTACCATCACGCGCCCGCCGGGCGCGCGGTCCCGAAACCTGGCCAGAGACTCCAGCCGCGCCGGAAACGATTTGAGACGCGTCCCCGCCGCCGCCCCGACGATCGCTTCACCGGTGAACTGTTGCCACCAGCTTTCACCATCGTGGTCGTACATCACCATGTCGAAATGTCGTATCCGGCCTGTATTGCCAAAGCGCAGTGTCTGTCTTCCAACGCGCCGGTCGTAGACAACTCCGGAATTGCATAACGGGCAGTAACTGATCAGCAGTGGGACCCCACCGACCGTGTCGTTGACGATCTCGTGCCAGAGCAGCATTCGCAACGGATATGCACGCGCATCGTCACCTACCACAACCGACAGAACCGGCTCCAGCGGCCCCATCGCCGACAGCGAGCCGACAGGCTGAAACACGGGATTATCAATTGCTGAAATTGTGTCGCGAAAATTTCCATCATCACGGATTTCCGTGAGCGGCACCCGAGCGCGCTCAAAGTTCGTCCGGGGAAATTCACGTTTCCAGGTTTCAACATCTGCAGCCAATGCACCGTGGAGCGGCCACAGCAGAATGCAAAAGAGAGTCAGAAACCTAGAAATGTAGCTCGCCATCTGGGTGGAACGCGCTGAATGAAAACGCAAAAACCACGTCGTAAGGAACATCTACAAGGCCATTATCAGTTTTCTGCTGCACAATCACATTGCCCACATCACGCCCGCGGAAAATCAATTGTGAATCGTGGATCGAATTCTGACCGGCCTCCCAGGTCAGAACCAGTCCACCCCTGCGAACAGGCGTATTCTCACGCAAATGGGCGAGCGTCCAAGCGTCCTCTCCCACGACCACAACACGTTCGAGAGGCTGGATGCCATCAGGCAATGGGTAGGGGAATTGAGCAACGCGCAGTGCACGCGGAATGACCTGCGTATCCATGCCCTGATAGGGCGAGGCTCCATAAGGACGCGCGCCCTCATCTTCGGGAATCAGCACCTTACCGTTTGGTGCACGAGCCTTGAACTTCGCAACGGATTCGAGACGCGCCGGCAATGCTGTCAAGGTTTTGCCGGACAGTCCACCAATGATCGCCTGACCGGTAAATTGTTGCCACCAGCTTTCCGTCTGCTTGTCGTACATCACCAT
>JABJAG010000201.1 GCA_018666195.1 Alphaproteobacteria bacterium | reverse complement strand
GGCCAACTGCCAGTCGTCCACGCCCGTATCACCGGGATAAGGAATCTGCCAGGCACTACCCTTGTGATTCATCGAATCCTGGGTCCAGGCCTTGAGCACGATCTCGATGTTTTCTTCAAAGACATCACGGTTGTGCTGATCGTTGGCCACATCCTTGTCGGAAATGTTAAACCCGCTCTGTGCGAAGCCCGCGCCAACCGCTGTCTGGTTGTTCTTGGCGGCTGTCGGTGATTTCGTCGATGTGGTGCCGTAATGCTGACCGAAGACATTGGTCCAGCGACTCTGATACCCGCGAGCAAAACCAACAAAGCTGCGGCCCTTGCTCAGGTGATCAATGATTGCGGTCTCTTCAGCCACCCGGATCGGGTTCTGAATGCTCATCACATAACCAAGCTGACCAACGCGCACATTTTTCGTAATCGCGGCCCAGTAGGCATCCATGATGGCCGGAGCCGGGCCAACCTCGTAGCCTTCTGACCAGAAGTGATGCTCGATGGTGGCAACGCCCCAGAAGTCCAGGTTGTCAGCGGCCATGATGACCTCATGCCAGCCCTCAACGGTCTCCTGATAGCGTTCCTTGTTACGGCCGATCGGGCGAAGCTTCTCGCGCTCCTCCTCGCTCTCGGCGTGGATGACCGGATAGGTCTGCAGAATTGGCTTAACCATGGATATTTCTCCCCAAAATGTTTCGATGTCCGAACGAACGGCACTTGGCCGCAGGTTACTCTCTCCTAAGACCTAATTTCAAATTATGTAATTTAATATTGGGCATAACTTATATTTATGGCTATTTGCGCCCAAACCGATCCGCAATCATGGCATAGGCCGCCCGCAACCCCATCGCCTCTCCACCTGTCGGACGCCCGGGCTTGCTGCCCACGTTCCAGGCCATAATGTCGAAATGCGCCCAGGGCACGTCGTCATCGACAAATTCCTGCAGGAACAGCGCCGCAGTGATCGCACCACCGAAGGGGCCATCACTCGCACTGGAAACGTCAGCAACATTGCTCTCGATCAGGGCGCGATAGGGCTTGTGCAACGGCAACCGCCAGACCGGGTCTGCGGTGACGTCTGCGTGCTTCTCAAGGTCACTGTAAAGCTTGTCATCATTGGCAAAGACCGCAGCGATCCCGGTCCCGACCGCAACCCGCGCCGCGCCCGTGAGCGTGGCAAAATCGAGCAGAAGATCGGGCTTCTCGGTACAGGCCTCTGCCAGACAATCGCCCATCACCAGACGCCCTTCGGCATCGGTGTTGGCATTCTCGACCGTGATGCCCTTACGGGTCTGCAGCACGTCCCAGGGACGATAGGCGTTTCCAGCCACGGAGTTTTCCACGGCGCCGATCAGCACACGTAAACGCACCGGCAGCTTTGCGGCCATGATGAGTTGCCCCAGAGCAAGTGCATGCGCCGCGCCGCCCATGTCCTTTTTCATGCGCAACATGCCAGCCGCCGATTTCAGATCGAGCCCGCCCGTATCAAAGCAGACCCCCTTACCCACCAGAGTGACCCGCGGCCCGCGCGTGCCCCATCGCAGATCAACCAGTCGCGGCGCATCATCAGCAGCCCGGCCCACAGTGTGGATCATCGGGTAGTTCGCCTTCAGCAGTGCATCACCCGCCGTCACCCGAACCTTCGCCTTGAACTTGCGTCCCACCTTGCGCACTTCGTCAGCCAGTTCGGACGGCCCAAGGTCTTCGGCTGGTGTGTTGATCAGATCGCGCACCAATTCGGTCGCATCCAGCATGGCAATACATTGTGCGCGGTCAGCATTGGTCGGCCAGACCAGCTCCGGGCAATTCACCCTGGCTTTGCGATACCGCGTGAACTCATAGGCGGACAGGCCCCAGCCTTGCGCCGCATCATTGACAATGGCCTGCGACAATCGACCGGCGAGTTTGTAACTGCCCATAGGCAATTGCGTGGCCAGAAGGCTCCACGACCACATGTCGGTGGTATCATCGATCACAAAGATCACCTGTTCGACGCCGCCCTTATCTGCAGGAATCAGGGCGCTAGCCCCCGCATTTCCGGTAAATCCGGCACCTGTGAGCCAGTCACGCCTAGCCTTGGACAGCGTCCTGGACCACGCCTCAATCTTGTCGGCGGCAATGACGGCGATCGGAACGGTATCCTTGCGCGCGCGGGCAATAAGGTTATGGGCCACAGTATGATCCTCTGATAGCAAAATGGGCGGTTGCGACTCTGCCCGAGCAATCCCGCCCCTGCAATGTCTGCGCCCGCGCTAAAGGCTTCAAACTTTCGACGGTTGGCACTAGTCTCCCGGCTGAAATCAATGAGGAAGCACATGTCCATTAAAGATGACGATCTGATCGGAGCCTGGCAGCTCGAAGAAATGTATGCCGAGGACGCAGAGGGAACACGCACCCACCCCATGGGCCGCGATGCCGGCGGCATGATCATGTACACACCGGACCACCACATGTCGGCAATCGTGCACGCCGCCGACCGGTTCCTGCCCGCTGATCGCCCGACGGACGAAGATCGCGCCGAAGCCTTTGCGAACTACTTCAACTATGCGGGTTCATGGTCCCTCGACGGAGATGCCGTAACCCATGTGCTGTCCCATGCGCTGGACCCCAATATGGTTGGTATGTCCCTGACCCGCGAGATCTCGCAGAAGGCCGGGCGCATGATCTTCACCGGGCTTGGGCCGGACGGCGTCACCAAACAGGTCATCATCTGGAAGCCGGCGGGCTAAGCCACGCCTGTTCCCAAACCCACATAAAACTTGTGAAACCACGGCGATTGACCCTGTTCGGCATGGCCCATAGGTTCGCTGCAACATCAGAATTCCAGGACATCAGAGAAAGAGGTCTCCAATGATCGAATTTTACACATGGTTTACGCCGAATGGTCGCAAGGTCGCGATCCTGCTCGAGGAAACCGGAATTGAGTACAACACCCATTCGGTCAATATCGGCAAGGACGAACAGTTCGACCCGGCATTCCTGAAGATCGCGCCGAACAACAAGATTCCGGCGATTGTCGACACCGACAACAACGATTACCCGTTGTTCGAAACCGGTGCGATCATGCTCTATCTTGCCGAGAAGACCGGACAGTTCCTCAACACGACCGACCGCGATGCCTATTGGCGCACCATGGAATGGCTGATGTGGCAGATGGGTGGCTTTGGTCCCATCCTTGGTCAGGTGCATCACTTCACCAAGTACAATCCGGGTATCTCAGAATACGCGCAGACGCGTTACGAGGCCGAGGCACGTCGCCTCTACACGGTGCTCAACACCCGTCTTGAAGGCCGCGACTTCATCGTCGATGACTATTCCATCGCCGACATGGCTGTCTGGCCCTGGGCCGCACGCCACAACTGGCAGGAAATCGACCTCAACGAGTATCCCAATGTCCGCCGCTGGTACATGACGATGCTCGACCGCCCGGCGGTCCAGCGTGCCTGGAACATTCCGGAGAACGATCAGCCCTTGCCGGTCCCCGAGTAGTTTTCTCAAAATCAGATCAAATCAAAACCGGCGCCCGAGCGGCGCCGGTTTTTTTGTTCCCTCATCACCCGACGAAGCCCTCACACACTCGCGTCATGCTCGCACTTGTTGCGGGTATCCACGTCCTTGAATACCTCAATCATCGCGCCTGACACGCCGACGTGGATGGCCGGAACAAGTCCGGCCATGACGGCAGTTATTGGTACGTCTTCCCACATTCGTCATGCCCTGATCCGGGCATCTCACCGCACATGACAGATTCTATCCGCAAGTGCCGTTCGAGAAAGCTTGTGACGGGTGGTTCCGCAGCGCCGCCGCAGATGCCCGACGATCTGCCGCTGTCTGATAGACAGCGCCAATATCCTTGAATGCCTTGAGGGCAACAAGCGCCTCGGTACCACCAACATATTGAAAGCTGTCAAACCCACAGCGTTCCATCAGCGGCAACTGATCGCGCAGCACATTACCAACCGCGCGAAGTTCACCGGTGAAACCGTGACGTTCGCGCAAGAGCCGCGCCGTGGAGTAACCACGGCCATCCTTGAATGTCGCAAATGGCACGGCGATCAGATCAAGGCGATCAAGGCCGTCGAGAACGTCCTCGGGTCCGTTATCAGATTCAAGCTGAACCCCGATCGGCGCATTGCGGCTCGAAAGCGCAACACGGTCTTTCCGCCAGCGGCTGATTGAGACGATGGCCCCACCTTCGGACGGGACCGGGGTCTCGTCATCAAGCTGAACCCAACTGTCTTCCGTGATCTCACGATTTTTAATCAGTGCCATAGAGCGCCTCCTTGAATGGTCCCTTGCCGACCCGACGATAGGTGTCGAGGAACCGTTCCCCTTCGTTGCGAATATCGAGATAGGACTCGACCAGAATTTCAACCGCATTGACCACGGATGCATAAGGAAAGGCTGGGCCGATGATTTCACCGACACTCGCATCCTCAGCACCACTGCCACCAAGCGTGATCTGGTAATACTCCTCACCTTTGCGGTCGACGCCCAGAATACCGATATGCCCGACATGGTGGTGCCCGCAGGCGTTGATGCAGCCTGAGATTTTGAGCTTCAGCTCACCGATATCGTGCTGCCGCTCCAGATCAGCAAACCTCTCGCTGATTT
>JABJAG010000200.1 GCA_018666195.1 Alphaproteobacteria bacterium | reverse complement strand
GCACCGGGACTGCTGGCCATGCGGGCAAACAGCTCGGGGATATATTCGAGCTTCCGGGTTTCAAGAATATGGTTGTAGATCCCAATCTGGTCTGCCGGGAAATCCTCACGCGACACATATGGCACCTTGGCGTCTTCTTTGTACTCACTCATTTCGTGTTCTCCCCCTCGAACTTCGTTCGGCAAATCGTCTAAAGTACGACCAGAATAGACGTAAACAAGAAAGATGGTCGAATGAACCTCCACGCGATGCTCGGTCAGCGAGCAGATGACAACAATCCGATCCGGGTTGGCCTGATCGGGGCTGGTAAATTTGGCACCATGTATCTGTCTCAGGCAGCACGCACCCAAGGGATACAGATCATGGCAATCGCCGATCTGGATCCGGAACGCGCGCGCGCTGCTTGTGCCCGTGTGGGTGGTCTCGACCCCAGCGCCCCGACCTTTGAGGACGCACGCAAGACGGGGAACACCCATCTGACCGCTGATTCGATGGCCCTCGTTGCCGCTGATGGCATCGAAGTGGTGATTGATGCGACGGGAAGTCCTGCTGCCGGCATTGCCCATGCCCTCGCCTGCTGTGAATTCGGCAAGCATATCGTGATGGTGAATGTGGAAGCTGACGTCCTCGCCGGCCCACTGCTGGCCGAACGCGCCCGAAAGGCCGGCATTGTCTATTCACTGGCCTATGGCGATCAGCCAGCCCTGATTCACGAACAGGTGGACTGGGCACGTGCCAGCGGACTGGACGTGATCGCGGCTGGCAAGGGCACCAAATACCTCGATGGCTATCACTACGTCACCCCCGATGACGTATGGGAACATTACGGGCTCACCCCGGAACAAGCCGCGGCGGGCGGGATGAACCCGCAGATGTTCAATTCCTTCCTCGACGGCACCAAGTCAGCAATCGAGATGGCGGCCGTTGCCAATGCCACCGGTCTCAGCCCGGCACCCGACGGTCTGGCCTTCCCAGCCTGCGGCACCCACGATCTACCCCACATCATGCGCCCACGTGACGAAGGCGGCGTGCTGCACCACAAGGGCCAGGTGGAAGTGATCAGCTCTGAAGAGCGCGACGGACGCCATGTCACCGGCGATTTGCGCTGGGGCGTCTATGTGGTGTTCGAAGCTCCCAGCGACTACGTCCGCGCGTGTTTCGATGAATATGGCCTGCTCACCGATTCCTCCGGCAGCTACTCGACCCTGTGGAAGCCTTACCACCTGATCGGACTGGAACTTGGCATTTCCGTTGCGAGCGTGGCCCTGCGCCACGAATCAACCGGCGCGCCAACAGGTTTCCGCGGCGATGCAGTCGCAACCGCCAAGCGCGACCTGAAACCCGGCGAAGAACTGGATGGTGAAGGTGGTTTCACTGTCTACGGCAAACTGATGCCCGGCGCGGACAGCCTTGCCGCTGGCGGGCTTCCTATTGGTCTGGCACATCGGGTCAAACTCAAAAACGCCGTCACCAAGGACCAGCCGGTACGCTGGGCCGATGTTGAAATCGACGAAAGCAGCCAGGCCGTTCAGGTGCGCCGCGAGATGGAAACCATGTTCGCCACCCGCACCGCTCAGGCCTCGCAGTAGCACGCACGAGTTGCACCGGCGCGCGCGCTGGACTACGTAACCGCCAAGATGCCTGACGGACCCAACGAGACCGAAGCTTCCACACCGCTCGAGCGTTATCGCGAACTGCGCGAGACGAACGCGCTGATGCGCGATCCGTCGCAAAAGCTGGCTGTCGAGAAACTTCAGAGCCTGCACCACGCGCTGACGGGCTATCAACCCGCTGGCGACAGCTGGTTGTCAGGCTGGAAGGATCGATTCGGTCTGGGGCGCCGTGCAGAAGACCCACCGCAAGGCATCTACATGTTCGGCCCGGTCGGCCGCGGTAAATCCATGCTGACGGATATGTTCTTCGACACAGCCCCGGTAGAGCGCAAGCGACGGGTCCATTTCCATTCCTTCATGCTGGAAATACAAAAGCGCCTGACCGACCTTCGCCAGAAGGAAAAACAGGACGATCCGCTGATGCGCGTTGCCGCTGAGATCGCCGACGAAAGCTGGCTACTCTGTTTTGACGAATTTCATGTGGTGAACATCGCCGACGCGATGATTCTGGGCCGGCTGTTTCAGGCGTTCTTCGACCATGGGGTTGTGATCATCGCCACTTCGAATGTCGCACCTCAGGACCTCTACAAAGGAGGACTGCAGCGCGAGCGCTTTCTGCCTTTTATCGATCTGATCCAGCAGAAACTCGATGTTCTTGATATCGGCGCCGGGCGTGACTTCCGCCTCGACCGGCTGAAAGGCGACCCTGTCTGGCACACACCGCTTGGCGCAGATGCAACAGCGATGCTCGACAAGGCCTTTGCCACCCTCACCGACGACGCGACACCGCATGCAGAAGAAATCGAGTTGCAGGGTCGCAAACTCATCGCGGAGCGGGCCGCGCGCGGTATCGCGCGGTTTAGTTTCGACGAGTTGTGCAACCGTCCGCGTGGCGCCGCGGACTTTCTGGCCATCGCATCACGATTCCACACGGTGTTGGTTGACGACATCCCGCAACTTCAGGCTGCCGAACGAGATGCTGCCAAACGCTTCGTCGTGCTGGTCGATTCTCTCTACGAGCATAAGGTCAACCTGTTCGCGAGTGCGGCGGCTGAACCCGGTGATCTCTACACCCAAGGTGACACGGCGTTTGAGTTCGAACGCACTGTCTCCCGCCTGATGGAAATGCAGGCCGAAGATTATCTGGATAGCGCCCATATTCCATGAACCGTACCGGTCTTTCGGACCGCGTAAAGATTACAAATCCGGTTCTTCCCCCGACGGCACAAATTCCATGCCTCGACGTCCCTTGAACCGCCCGGACATACGGGTTACACGTCGCCCGCAAATCAACGCGTCACGGGCTTTGCGGCGCGCTTTTCATGAATTCGTGAAGGTGGAGAAAACACACACATGGCACGCAACAAAATCGCGCTGATCGGCGCAGGCAATATCGGCGGCACGCTCGCCCATCTGGTTGGATTGAAGGAACTCGGCGACGTGGTCCTCTTCGACATCGTCAAGGGCATGCCCGCAGGCAAGGCGCTCGATCTGGCGGAGTCCTCTCCCGTGGAAGGTTTCGACTCCAAGATGGTTGGCGCCAGCAGCTATTCCGCCATCAAAGGCGCAGATGTGGTGATCGTCACCGCTGGCGTCGCGCGCAAGCCCGGTATGAGCCGCGACGACCTGATCGGCATCAACACCAGCGTTATGGAATCGGTTGGTGCCGGCATCAAAAAGAATTGCCCGGACGCTTTTGTGATCTGCATCACCAACCCGCTGGACGTCATGGTCGGCATCCTTCGCGAAGCCGCCGGGTTGAAGAAGAATATGTGCGTTGGCATGGCCGGCGTGCTCGACAGCGCCCGCTTCCGCTACTTCCTGGCTGAAGAATTCAACGTCTCAGTCGAAGATGTCACCGCCTTCGTTCTGGGCGGTCACGGCGACACTATGGTTCCTTCGGTGCGCTACTCCACAGTGGCCGGTATTCCGATCCCCGATCTGATCCAGATGAAATGGACCACCCAGAAGCGTATCGATGCCATCGTTCAGCGCACCCGTTCGGGTGGCGGCGAAATCGTCGAACTGCTGGGCAACGGCTCGGCCTTCTATGCACCTGCGTCTTCGGCGATCACGATGGCCGAATCCTACCTCAAGGACAAAAAGCGGGTCCTTCCCTGCGCCGCCTATCTGAACGGCGAATACGGTGTGAAGGGGATGTATGTCGGCGTTCCGGTTGTGATCGGCGCCAAAGGCATCGAGCGCATCGTCGAAGTGAAGCTCGACGCCAAGGAGCGCGCCGAGTTCCGCAAATCCGTCCAAGCGGTCGAAAACCTGGTCGCGGCCACCAAGAAACTGCAGCGTGAAACCAAAAAGAAATAGGGGTTCACGTCGCGTACATGATCGGTGCGGCGCGCTTGCGCGCCGCACCACGAGTGCTAGAGTTCCATAACTCCGATTAACCATGTTTTCGTGGGAAGTTCAGGACGGGAACATCGGCAAACTTCAGTATCGTTAATCCTCTCGTAACGCCCGACCAGCATGGTCGCAGCGAACAACAATAAGCCCCGGACCACAGCGTTCATGAACATTCACGAATATCAGGCCAAAGGCCTGCTCGAAAAATTCGGCGTTGCCGTACCTCGTGGCGCTGTCGCCTATACGGCCGACGAAGCCAGCAAGGCAGCAACCGAACTCGGTGGCAGCATCTGGGTCATCAAATCCCAGATTCATGCCGGTGGGCGTGGCGCAGGCCATTTCGCCAATGCACCCGACGACGGCGGCGGTGTTCGCCTTGCTCGCACGGACGATGATGTCCGCGCGCATGCTGAAGCCATGCTTGGAAACATCCTTGTCACCAAACAGACCGGTGCCACGGGCAAAGAGGTCAAGCGCATCTATGTCGAGGAAGGCTGCGACATCGCAAGCGAGCTTTATCTCAGCCTGCTTGTCGACCGCGACACCTCGCGAATCATGATCATTGCCTCCACCGAAGGCGGCATGGATATTGAAACCGTCGCCGAGGAAACACCCGAAAAGATCGCGACTGTCGCGATTGATCCCGCGACCGGCATCATGCCCTTCCACACCCGCGACATTGCGTTCGGGCTAGGACTTGAAGGCGCTCAGATCAAAAGCGCCGCGAAGTTCCTGACCGCAATGTACAAGGCATTTATCGAACTCGACGCGGCGATGGTGGAAATCAATCCGCTCGTCGTCACCGGGGCCGGTGATGTGATCGCACTCGATGCGAAAATGAACTTTGACGACAACGCGCTTTATCGCCATCCGGATATCGAAGATCTCCGCGATGAAGACGAAGAAGACCCAATGGAGCTGGAAGCGACCAAGCACGAGCTCAACTATATCAAGCTCGATGGCGCTATTGGCTGCATGGTGAATGGTGCGGGCCTGGCCATGGCAACGATGGATATCGTCAAACTGCATGGCGGATCGCCAGCCAACTTCCTCGATGTTGGCGGCGGCGCGACCAAGGAGCGGGTTACAACTGCTTTCAAGATCATTTTGTCCGACCCCAATGTCGAAGGCATTCTGGTCAATATCTTCGGCGGCATCATGCGTTGCGACGTGATCGCAGACGGCATCGTGGCAGCCGCGCGTGAAGTCTCGCTGCACGTCCCCCTCGTGGTACGGCTCGAAGGAACCAATGTAGACCTCGGCAAGAAGATACTTGCTGAATCCGGATTGCCCATCATCACAGCAGATGATCTGGGCGACGCGGCCGAAAAGGTCGTTAACGCGGTGAAGGAGGCGGCCTGACGCCATGTCTGTACTCGTCAGCAAAGATACCAAAGTGATCTGCCAGGGCTTCACCGGAGCGCAAGGCACATTCCATTCCGAACAGGCCATCACCTATGGGACCAAGATGGTCGGTGGTGTGACACCCGGCAAAGGTGGTTCGACCCATCTCGATCTGCCGGTCTTCGACACAGTCGGGCAGGCCGTAGACGCCACCCAGGCAGATGCGTCTGTGATCTATGTTCCGCCGCCCTTTGCAGCGGACGCGATCGTCGAAGCCATCGCCGCAGGTGTTGGTCTCGTCGTGTGCATCACCGAAGGCATTCCTGTGATCGATATGGTCAAGGTCAAGCGCGCACTGGACGGTTCGGACACCCGATTGATCGGCCCGAACTGCCCGGGCGTTATCACGCCGGATGAGTGCAAGATCGGCATCATGCCCGGTCATATCCACCAGCGTGGCAATATCGGCATCGTCTCCCGCTCGGGCACACTGACCTATGAAGCCGTTGGTCAGACCACTGCCGTCGGCCTGGGACAGACGACCTGCATCGGCATCGGTGGCGACCCGGTCAACGGGACGAATTTCATCGATTGCCTTGAGATGTTCCTTGATGACGATGAGACCGAAGGCATCATCATGATTGGCGAGATCGGTGGATCAGCTGAAGAAGATGCAGCCGATTTCATCAAATCATCGAAAACCAAAAAGCCCATCGCAGGCTTTATTGCCGGCGTGACGGCGCCTCCGGGCAAACGCATGGGTCATGCAGGTGCAATCATCTCCGGCGGCAAAGGTACAGCTGAAGCCAAGATCGAAGCGATGAAGTCCGCAGGCATGTTGGTGGCGGATTCGCCGTCAGCACTGGGAACAACAATGATGAAGGCCATGAAGGCCTAGATTTAATTGATGGTGCGACGGGGGGACACCATCGCATGCAATCGAGGGACCGCAGCCTGACAGCGCGGCAATCTAATGGGTAATTACATCGGTCATTCGTCGTTCCTGAACGGCGCCAATGCCACATTCGTCGCCGAACTCTATTCCAAGTATCTTGAACGGCCCGACAGCGTCGATCCGGAATGGGGAGATTTCTTTTCTTCCCTGCACGATGATGCGCGCGAGTTGCTCGAAGACCTCAAAGGCGCCAGTTGGGCCCCCCGGGATGCACGTGTGATCGGCGGCACAAATGGCACTGACGGCAACGGCCACGCTGCGCCGGTCACCAACAATAACGGTGGCGCGCCGCTGAACGGTGCGCCGCTCTCATACGGAGCGCCCGCACAATCCTCCGTAGCCCCGGATCAGGTCCGTCATGCGACCCTCGATTCCATTCGTGCGCTGATGCTCATTCGTGCCTATCGCGTGCGCGGCCATCTTGAGGCCAATCTGGACCCGCTGGGTTTGATGGAGCCGGAGACCCATCCCGAACTGGATCCGCGAACTTATGGGTTCAGCGATTCCGATATGGATCGCCCGATCTTCATCAACTACGTGCTCGGCCTGGAAACGGCGACGATGCGCCAGATCATCGACGTGGTCCGGCAGACCTATTGCGGCAATATCGGCATCGAGTTCATGCACATTCAGGGGCCTGACGAAAAGGCCTGGATCCAGGAACGCATCGAAGGTGCCCGCAACCACACGGAATTCACCGAAAAGGGCAAGGAAGCCATTCTTCGCGCCCTCACTCGGGCCGAGATTTTCGAGCAGTTCCTCGACAAGAAATACACCGGCGCCAAGCGCTTTGGACTGGAAGGTGGCGAAACCCTGATTCCCGCGCTGGAGCAGATCGTCAAACGCGGCGGTCAGCTTGGCCTGCGTGAGATGGTCATCGGCATGCCGCATCGCGGTCGCCTGAACGTGCTGGCCAATTTCATGGACAAACCTTTCCGCGCCATGTTCTCGGAATTCGAAGGCAATTCGCCCAACCCTGACGATGTCATGGGCTCGGGCGATGTGAAGTATCATCTGGGCACGTCATCAGACCGCACCTTCGACGGCAACACGGTGCATCTGTCCCTCACGCCAAACCCGAGTCACCTGGAAGCGGTTAACACCGTTGTGCTTGGCAAGGTTCGGGCCAAACAGCAGCTGCGCGCGGATGCTGAACGCCACAAGGTGATGGCTATCCTGATGCATGGTGATGCGGCATTCGCCGGTCAGGGACTGGTTGCCGAAACCCTCGACCTGTCCCAGCTACGTGGCTACCGGACCGGCGGCACGGTGCATGTGATCGTCAACAATCAGATCGGGTTTACGACAAACCCGACTGCGGCACGGTCTTCACCCTATTCATCAGACGTGGCCAAAGCGGTGCAGGCGCCGATCTTCCACGTGAACGGCGACGACCCGGAAGCCACAGTGCATGCGGCGCGAATCGCGACGGAATATCGCTATCGCTTCAAGGCGGATGTGGTCCTCGATCTGTGGGGCTACCGTCGTGCCGGCCACAACGAATCCGATGAACCCGCCTTCACCCAGCCACTGATGTACAAATCAATCGCCGCTCAGGCGACAACCCGCGCGCTTTACGCCAAGCAACTGGAAGACGAAGGCGTCATCCCACAGGGTGGCGGTGACCGGATTGTTGAAGAATTCCAGGATCATCTGGAAGAAGAATTCGAAGCCGCGCGCAGCTACAAACCCAACAAGGCTGACTGGCTGGAAGGCCGCTGGGCCAATCTCAGCATGGCCGCGGGCGAAGAAGCCCGACGCGGTGAAACAGCCGTCGACATGGACACGCTCAAGGAGGTTGGTCACGCGATTTCCGAGCCACCCGAGGGCTTCAATGCAAATTCCAAGATCATTCGGCAGCTGAAGAACAAGCGAAAGATGATCGACACCGGTACGGGTATCGACTGGGCGACCGGCGAGGCGATGGCCTTCGGCACATTGCTGTGTGAGTCGACCCCGGTTCGATTGTCTGGTGAAGACGTTGGACGCGGCACCTTCTCGCAACGCCATGCCGTGCTGATCGACCAGCAGAGTGAGGAAAAATTCCTGCCTCTGGCCAATATCCGCTACGGACAGGCCCCGATCGAAGTGATCGACAGCCCGCTTTCGGAATTTGGCGTGCTTGGCTACGAGTACGGCTACAGCCAGGCTGAACCCCATGCACTTGTCCTCTGGGAGGCGCAGTTCGGCGACTTTGCGAACGGCGCACAGGTCATCATCGACCAGTTCATTGCATCGGGTGAATCCAAGTGGCTGCGCATGTCCGGCCTCGTGATGCTGTTGCCCCACGGATATGAGGGTCAGGGCCCGGAACATTCCTCGGCCAAGCTGGAACGGTATCTGCAGCTTTGTGCCGAAGAGAACATGCAGGTCTGCAACATCACCACACCGGCGAACTACTTCCACGCCCTGCGTCGGCAGGTTCACCGCAACTTCCGCAAGCCGCTGATCGTGATGACACCGAAATCATTGCTGCGACACAAACTCTGTGTGTCGGACCTTGCCGATCTCGGCCCGGGCACCGGTTTCCATCGTGTGCTGTGGGACAATGAAAAGCTTTGCGACGACAAGGATGTGAAACGCGTCGTGCTGTGTTCGGGCAAGGTCTATTACGATCTCTTCGAAGAACGCGCCAAGCGCGGCATCGAGAATATCTTCTTCCTGCGGATGGAGCAGCTCTATCCTTTCCCGAAAAAAGCGCTGATCGAAGAGCTCTCGCGGTTCAAGAAGGCCGAAATCGTATGGTGTCAGGAAGAACCCGAGAACATGGGTGCCTGGACATTTGTCGACCGGCGTCTGGAAGACGTGCTGACCGAAATTGATGCGGATCAAAAGCGCCCCCGCTATGTCGGGCGTCCCGAGGCGGCCTCTCCGGCCACAGGCAATGCCGCACGACATCGGCGCGAACAGGAACAACTGGTAGACGAAGCCCTGACGCTTTAATGCGGGCAGGCGAACAACAGGAACGTTAGAAACATGGCGACGGAAATCAAAGTCCCCGATATGGGTGAATCAGTCACCGAAGGCACGATTGCACGCTGGTACAAGGCTGTGGGCGAGGCCATCACGGCCGATGAACCACTTGTCGAGATTGAAACCGACAAGGTCACCGTCGAAGTTCCCGCGCCAAGTTCGGGCGTGCTGACCGAGATCAGAGCCGATGAAGGCGCTGATGTGGAAGTCGGCAGCGTCATCGGGGCGATCGACGAAAGCGCGACCGCCACAGCGGCAGCGAGCGCACCCGCAGCACCGGCTGCGGCAGCTACCGCACCAGCAGCAGCACCTGCTCCGGCCCCCGCAGCCGGCGGCGACACGATGGATATCGTCATTCCGGAACTCGGTGAATCCGTAACCGAGGGCACCGTTGGCCGCTGGCTGAAGCAGGTCGGCGAATCCTTTGAGGCCGATGAAGCTCTGGTCGAGATCGAAACCGACAAGGTCACCGCCGAACTTCCGGCCCCCAGCGCAGGAACGCTGGTGGAGATCATTTCCGCCGAAGGTGTCGACGTGGAGGTCGGCGCGGTCGTCGGGCGCATTTCCGCAG